>JAFQUL010000212.1 GCA_017408535.1 Clostridia bacterium | reverse complement strand
GGGTTCAGCTTGAGCCGTGCCTTGATACCAAGATGTGCACGGATACGGTTTTCTGCGTACTTTACTGCGGCGGTGACCACAGCCCCCAGCTCAATCGACTCGGTAAATGAGAGATATTCTATATCCATATGCATCTTTACGCTGTGAGCGGAGAGGGATGCGGTATAGGCATCTCTTGAAAGGGTACGCAGCACCGGGCGCGCCCCCTTCAGAGAGGCATGCTCAAGCAGATATGAAAGTGCACCGGGCACGTGCTTCTTGAAGAGATATCTGTTCTCGGGGGTGAGAAAACGGCCGGACCGCCAGTTATACGACGAGGCAAAACGCTCAAGCGCTCTTGCGAGAGCTTGTGAGCTTTCTTCTGTTTCCTCTCTTGCTCCGGACAGGAAAAATTCCTTAAATGAAGCCTTCTCAGTGATCTTGTTCAGTATCGGGTCGAGAGCATCCAGAGGCGGGGACAGCCTGTTTAAGAGACAGTAGTCGCACATCCACTCACTGAGATATTTGTCGAGAGCGGAGAAGCTGTCTCTGTAGCTGAGCCATATATGGGTCATTATACTGAGCCCCTCCGGTGGCTCGTAATGCTCCGGAAAATTAATTATCTCGTATATCAGGAGAAGCAGGTAGCTTATATCCGCCTGTGGAGTCTCGCCGCGTTTCAAGGCATCACGGAGATACAGATAGTAGGCAAGCTGCTTTGAAGTGAGAGCGGAATACTGTGGGATATATGAGAAAAAGGGTACGTATTCACACTCACTTCCACTCTCGCTGAGATATTTCTTTCCGTCTGTGAGAAAACGGTGGTAAAAGTTATAGCCGCTCTGTCGGCAGCTTACCATTACAGAGGTGATCAGCGCCCCCTCGGGACAGTAGCTGAACAGTAATCTGTCTGCACAGGCATCTTCGGTATTGCTGTTTTCCTCACCGGGAAGCGGTATAGCACCTGAAAGAGGAACCTCTGTCTCACTCTGCCCGGGGAGAATGACCTCGGCGGGGGAGATACTGCGCGCGGCAGACTGCTTTCTTTCCTTTTTCTTCGGCAGAAGCGACTCAATATCCCAAAAACTGTCTATGGCTGCTCTGCTGTCCTTATCCTGCGGCATATATCTCACCTGCCTTTCTCTTTAGGTAAAAAAAGGGGCTTTATACGAAAACGTTAAAGCCCGCTTTTCAGATCTATTAATTTCCGTCGGCGCCGCTTGAGATGACCGTCTCGCTGTCAGATCTTTTTCTGACGGCGGAGATTGTATCCCGAACGGGGGTTGACTATTTCACGCCAATCAAGATCCCCTCTGTCAAGAGCGCAGACAAGGACCTCGGCGGTGGCAATGTTTGTAGCAACGGGTACGTTGTGAACGTCACACATACGGAGAAGGTTGCTTTCGCCGTCTCTCTGCATATGATCGTCAGAAGTACCTCTGAAGAAAAGAAGCACGTCTATTTCATCGTAGGCGATACGGGAGGCTATCTGCTGTTCTCCGCCGTGATCTCCGGAAAGCAGGCAATCTATCTTAAGTCCGGTGGCCTCAACAATATACTTACCGGTTATGCCGGTAGCGCAGAGATTGTGTTTACTCAGTATACCGCAGTAGGCAATACAAAACTGCGTCATTAGTTCCTTTTTGGTGTCATCGGCGATAATTGCAATTTCCATTGATATCGTTCCTTTCTCCTTTTTATCTCTTTAATAATTTCTTTCTTTTTATACCCTTCCAGCCGGTAAACAGTGGGACTGTTTCTCCGCGGATACGGGCGGCTGTGTTGTCAAAGGCGGCCGTAACGTTACGGCAATCAAGCTCATAGACCAGCTCACCGTGTTCCCCACCGATGGCAAACACCGGATCGTAAGGAATAACTCCCACAATACCGAGCACCGCTCTGTCGATCATCTCGATAACGCCCGCACGGTAGCCGAGAAGCACCGAGTCGGGATCAAAGGAGTTTATCACCATAGAACAGTCGGTCACCCCGAGAGCGGAGAGAGCCGAGGCTGTTCCGTCAGCGGCACGAAGGGCCGTGGGGTGGTGGGTTGACACGATCAGCGCGCTGTCAGCGGCTGCGGCGGCAAGCTCAAGGGGAGCACCCAGAGCACCGGGAGTGTCGATGAGAATGTAGTCCAGCTGCATAGACTCTCCGGCGGCGGTCAGCTTACTGCAGAAGACTTCTTTGTCAGGTACAGAAAAATCGTGTTGCTCAGGTGCAAGATAGGGTGCGGCTACCGCAAGCAGATTAGATGAGCGCCTGTCGGTCACTGCGGCCTCGTTCATCTCCACCCTGCCCTCGCAAACGTCGCTGATATCGTAGAGCATCTCATCCTCTGTGCCGAGGATAAGGTCAAGACAGCGGTTGCCGAAGTCGCAGTCCACAAGAAGAGTCCTGTGGCCGCTGCGGGCAAGAGCCAACCCCAGGTTGGCGGTAACGGTGGATTTCCCTACCCCGCCCTTGCAGGAGGTTACGAGTATGACCCTGGTTTTACTCATATTCGGTAGCCCTCCTTCCCGGGATCTGACAATTCCTGTATCGGTATGTTTATCTCTTTTGCACTAAACATACAAGCGTATTATACCATATTATTGGCCATTATGTCAATAAAAAATGAGACTTTAGGCAAAAGTTTTTGCCGTTCGGCAAAAATTATTTTACGAGAGAGTCAATAATGGGGGAAATGTATTCAAAATACTTCCTTCCCACGTACTGAGCGCCCTTTTCGGTAAGGTGTATCCCGTCCTCGGAATAGCTGAGGGGATCGTCACCGATATATGCGGACCAGAGAATGCCGTCGGTAGGAAGATAAACGTCGGCATACTCGTGGGCAAGCTTCCTGATAATGTCTATCTTGGGGTTAAGATCCTCTCTGAAGAACTCCTTGTCCTCGGTAGGAATGAGGAAGGGCTCCATCATCATGATCTTTGCATTGGTCCTTGTGCGGATACCCTCAAGAAGGGCGCGGTAATTTGCTTCAAACTTTTCGCCGGGGATCCAGGAACGGTCATCTGCGTGGTGCCAGACGTCGTTTGCGCCTACGAGGATAGATATGATATCCGGCTGAATGTCGATAAAGTCTCTGTCAAGACGCTGGAGCAGATTGTGTACCTTGTTTCCGCAGACGCCGAGATTGATAAACTCAAACTCTACGTCGGGATAAGCCTCTTTTATAAGAGCAGCGGCGAATTTTACGTATCTGATGCCGAGGTCGTGGCAGTCCTCCTCATTGCGGAAGCCGTGGGTAATGCTGTCACCCTGGAATAAAAGCTTGATCTTTTTCATTTTGCTGTTCTCCTGTAAATTACTTTATAAGGCCGTCAATGATGGGACGGATATACTCAGCGTACATTTTGCCGATAAACTCCGCACCCTTTTCGGTGGGATGAACGCCGTCTGCGGCAAAGCTGAGGGGGTCGTCGCCGATATATGCGGACCAAAGAAGACCGTCGGTGGGAAGATACACGTCAGCGTACTCAAGGGCAAGCTTTCTGACGATATCAATCTTGAAATCCAGATCCTCTCTGAAAAACTCCTTGTCCTCTATCGGAATAAGGAAGGGCTCAAGGATCATGATCTTTGCGTTGGTACGGCTTCTGATGCCGTCAAGCACGGTGCGGAGTCTCTCCTCGAACAGCTCTGCAGGGATCCAAGAGCGGTCATCTGCGTGGTGCCAGGTATCGTTTACACCGATGAGAATGGAAACAATGTCCGGCTGAATATCGATAAAGTCACTTTCAAGGCGGGCAACAAGGTCCTTTGTCTGATTTCCGCCGATACCGAGATCGATAAACTCAAATTCTACGTTAGGATAGCTCTCTTTGATAAACTCTGCGGCATATTTTGGGTATCCGAGGCCAAGATCGTGATGATCCTCTCTGTTGCGGTGGGCATCGGTTATGCTGTCACCCTGGAACAAAAGCTTGATCTTTTTCATTTGCGTTTCTCTCCTGTATCTGTAATAGTTATTTTATCAGCTTGTCAATGACGGGACGGATATACTCGGCATACTTTCTGCCGATAAACTCCGAGCCGTGAGCGTTCGGATGTATGCAGTCGTCGGTAAAAGAGTTTGAATCCTCTGTCATAAAGGCGGAATAGAACAGACCGTCTGTGGGGAGATAGGCGTCTGCATACTCAAGAGCCAGCTTTCTTATAACGTCTATCTTGGGGTTAAGGTCCTCTCTGAATACCACTGTGTTCGGATGAGGAAATATAAAGGGCTCTATCAGCATTATTTTTGCGTTTGTCTCTGTCTTCAGTGCCTCAAGGATCGTTCTGTAATTGTCTCTGAATTCTTCATCCGGCATCCAGTCCCGGTTCTTAACGTGTGCCCATACGTCGTTTATACCAACGAGGATAGAAACTATATCCGGCTGAATATCGATAAAATCCGACCGGAGGCGCGCTACCAGATCTGCAGTTTTATTTCCGCCCTTGCCGAGATTGATAAATTCAAACTGGGTATCGGGGTAAAGCTCACTGATATACTGGGCCGCATATTTAGGGTAGTTGTTACCGAGCTTGTGGTAATCGTTGTCGCCCTTTTCTCTCCATGCGTCTGTTATGCTGTCGCCCTGAAATAAAAGTTTGATCTTTTTCATTTGCGTTTTTCTCCTGTATCCGTATTTGTTATTTTATCAGCTTGTCAATAATAGGGCGGATATACTCGGCGTACATTCCGGCAAGAAGCTGCGCGCAGAAGGGAGTAGGATGAACTCCGTCAGGTGCAAAGTCAGCGGGGTCCTTTCCGATAAGCCGAGACCAGAGCAGTCCGTCAGTGGGCAGGAAAACATCTGCATATTCAAAAGCCAATTTTCTAACAACGTCTATTTTGAAGTCCAGATCCTCTCTGAAGAAATCCTTGCTCTCATTTGGGAAGAGAAAGGGTTCAAGGATCATTATTCTTGCGTTGGTACGGGT
>JAFQUL010000211.1 GCA_017408535.1 Clostridia bacterium | reverse complement strand
GTTTGATAGTCTGCGCAATTCCGAGTTCTTTGTTTCGCTGAAAAAATAAATACATAGGCTTCGTTGCAAGCATGGCGTTAAAAGTCCGGCAGAACGCGGATACTTTTAACGCCCATCATCGCCAAGGGGGTAGTGTACCCTCTGCAAAATCAGCGTGCATCTAAATCAGCCGCACACGGTTTTGCATCTTAATCGGACACACATCACAGAAAAAAGCACTTGCCGAGGCAAGTGCTTTTTTCTATCCAATCCGAAGGATTGGTATGTTATCACGACGCGGTCGTGTATGGAATCGCCGAAGGCGTATGGCATCACGTTTAGCATGTATCTTTCTTCGGATTGATGTCATGCATCACTTCGTGATGATTCCACACCGCAACAAGGTGCGAATTTCATACAAGGCTTCGCCTTGATTTCATACACGCCTTCGGCGTGATTGGGATACGAAGCGGCGAAATATTGCAGATGCATTTCGGGCACTTCGGGTCTGTAGACAGATTTGAGACAACGAAATGTATTTTTTGATATAGCTTTTCTAAATCAGTAAATGGATATAGGACCGCCCCTGTGCGATGAGCACAGGGTGAGATTTTCGCAGATGGAACTTAGGCTATGAACAAACGAAGGGCGAAAATCACGGTTCGTAAATCCGGCTATGTTTGCCGGACAAATACGTGCTTTTTTCTGCAATTATACTTCTATAAGATACGCTCTTACCGGAGCGCCGTCACCGCCGCCAAGGGACAGCGGGACTGCAGAAAGAAAATATGCCCCTTCCTTTATTTCGGACAGCCGTAAGCCCTCCAGCAGTACGGCACCGCCCCCGAGAAGGATCTTGTGTACTGCCATAGGCGCTTTGAACGGACCGACAGTCTGTGACTCGACTCCGATAAGCTGAACTCCGGCGGTGGAGAATACCTTTGCCGCTTCTTCAGTTACAACTGAGTCGCCCTTGATAAGTATCTTTTTTTCGCATCCGGGATAGGCAGATGCCGCTTTGCTTAGTATCTGCCCGGCATCAGAATCGCTGATGTTGCCCTCCGTCACGGCGACATAGGCAAAGCCGACGGTTTGCTCAAGCGGAATCTGATCTATTCTTCTTCCGTCATCGAAAAAATGATACGGTGCGTCAAGATGAGTACCGTTATGCGTACACATCGAAAGATGCGTGAGATTGCACACGTCACCGCTGCCGAGAGAACAAAGAATCTCCTTTTTCGGCACAGGATCACCGGGGTATACCTCACATCCGTATACCTCCTGAGAAATGTCGTATATCTTCATTTTTACCGTCCCTTCGGAATCGGAAGCAGCATTCTTGTTTCCGCTTTGTACTTTGAGAAACCTTCTTTTTTGCTCTGCCGTCCGTCAGCCATAGGAATGCTTACACAGAGGAACAAAAGTGTATTAGCCGCAGCTCCTATGAGCAGATAGTAGTTACCGCTGTAGGACAGCATGACCGAGAAGGCTATGCCCCACCACATAAGTATTTCACCGAGGTAATTGGGGTGTCTTGAGTTTTTCCAGAGACCGTCACGTATAAAGTTTGATACTCTGTTCTTTCTGAATCTGTGCATTTCTATGTCTGCCGTTCCCTGCAGGATAACTGCAGAGAAGGAAAGACAAAGGGCAAAGACTCCGCCCACTGAGGCGGTAATACCGTCATTTACAGCGTAAACTGCGGGGATAATACAGCCGTATACTACAAGAGTTGGGACTATATGTATTCCGATAAAATTTATGATTGGATAGAAAAGTCCGGTTTTCTCTTTGAGCATAGTGTATCGCCAGTCCTGATGATCAAGCCCCATAAAGGTATAAGCCCAGTTAGCGGTAAGACGCACTCCCCAGAAGGTTACTGCGAAGAGAAGCAGTGCAGTATAAAGGGTAAACTGACGCGACAGGGCAAATGACCAGAGAATAACTATCGGTGCTACGCTCCAGTAGGGGTCATAAACAGATGCGTTTCGGAAGAGCACACTGAATACAAAGGTAAATACCGTTGCGGCGGTATCAGCGATAAGAAGTGCAAGCCACAGGGGCAGGTCGGAATAATTTCTGTATACTGCAAGTCCTACCGCCGAGGCTGCGATATAAATAAGTGTTACTGCCGCAAAGGATGCGGCACGGCTGCTTTTGATCTTTTTCATTTCAGCTCCTTCTGTCTGAGTACTCCGATATATAAACCGTCAACACAGGTTCCGGTAGGGATAAAACCCATATCCGAGTAGTATTTTTCAAGCTTTTCATTGCCGAGGGCGCTGTCAAGACGAAAATATCTTGTTCCGGTGCGGCGCAGATGCTTTTCTGCAAGCATCATAAAGATCCGCCCGGCTCCGGGATCAGCGGTGTCAGACACGAAATTGTGAAGGTACAGTGCGGAGTCGGGATAGCTGAAGTCGAGATATTTTTTAGTGGGGATATCCCAGCGGTCATCCTCGTCCTTAAGCACGGCGGCGGCAGAAATATTACCGTTTTCTTTGTTTACGAGAACGAATACTCTTCCGTTATTTGCATGATCCTCGAAATAGCTGATGGGGTATACCTTATCGTATTCTGTTTTATTCCATTGCTCGATACCCACCAGGTCCATCCATTTCATGCGGCTGAGTATCATTTCGAACATGACAGGGATCTCTCTGTTCTCAATATGGCGGAAAAGATAATTTCCGTGTGAAAGGGGAGAGTTCATAATAATATATTGATATGTCTTACTGCCCCAGATATTCGAGTATATCGGCGGCGTTGGTATCCGGCTTGACCTTGGGCATGATCTTCTCTATATTGCCGTTCTCGTCAATTATAAAGGTGGTGCGGACGATACCCATTGATACCTTGCCGTAGAGCTTCTTTTCCTGCCAGACTCCGTAGGCCTCTGCCACCTTGACCTCGGGGTCAGACAGAAGAATAAAGGGCAGGGAGTATTTTTCAGCAAATTTCACGTGAGAGGTTATGCTGTCGCGGCTGATGCCAATTACCTCGATATCTTTATTTCTGAAAGCGGAGTATGCTCCGGCAAAGGCACAGGCCTGACGGGTGCATCCGGGAGTGTTATCCTTGGGATAAAAATATAAAACTATCTTTTTACCGAGAAAGTCGGAGAGGGAGACCTCACGGCCGTCCTTATCGGTGAGGGTAAAATCCGGTGCCTTCATTCCTTCTTTTAACATTGGTACGTCTCCTTTGAGTTATTTACTATATAATACAACTATTTTAGCAATATTTCAAGATGATATAAAAAAGATGCCCGAGAACACTCGGGCATCTTAAATATAGCTTTAATTACTCAGCAGTCTTTACAGCGGTAATGTGGGGATTAGCACCTTCATACCAATAAAGGAAACCTTCGAGATCAATCTTGTCGCCGATATTAAGTGCTTTAACAGCAGCGTAAACATCAGAAGAGCTGTCGCAAAGGTCAGACTCAACTACGAAGTTATAAGTGCTGTCATTGATGGAAACGTTGAAGTAAAGGTCACTACCGTCCTGACCGGAACCGTCCCAGCCATAGAGGAAAGCAACCTCATTACCGTCAGCATCGGTAGAAGCAGCAACAGTCATACCCTTGAAGGAAACATACTGGTTCTGGCTATTGATAAGATCGTCGGAACCGAGAAGCGCGGTTACATCCTTGGCCTCTGCAATCCAGTTGCCCTCAAGAATCTCAAGAGAAGCATCGGTAATCTCGATCTCACCGGACCATTCAGACTTATAACCGGTAACACTAACCTTGGTACCCTTTTCGAGCTTGTTATAGGTTTCCTCGCCGCATGCAATGCGATATACGAAATATGCACCGTCGGGATCTGCGAGATAGAGAGAACCGTTCTGATACTCAGAATTCCATACCTGCTTAGCCTGAACGTATGCTTCGATAACTACTTCAGCATCCATCTCAGCTGCTGCGTACTCAGCGTAGGTCATAACGCCCTCAGACTTAGCTGCGGGATCGGCGGGCTGGGTATCATCGGGCTCGGCGGTAGTGTCGTCGCCTGCGGTGGTATCGTCAGCTACAGTGGTGTCGTCGCCTGCGGTGGTCTCATCGTTGTTGCCGTCAGCTGCGGGAGTGCATGCAACAAAGAGAGAAACACAAAGGACGATTGTCATAAACAGTACAAGAAGTTTTTTCATTTTTTTCTCCTTTGAATTAAGTAAAAAATAGATACTTTTTACGATACAATGTTTATTATACATAAATTCTCAAATATGTCAATAATTTGAGCTTATTTTCCCGCTTTTTTCCGTGTGAGAAGCAGGTAAATGCCCATCAGTACCCAGGCACCGCCGATCGAGGACAGGAGAATTACCGAGGTAGCTGGCAGAGGCTCGGTTATCTTACTGCCGCTGTCTGATGATGAGCTTCCGGGTGAAAATTCTTCAAGACGGTAAAGGGACTTCATATTTGCATACAGCTCTGTCATAAACGTCTCGTCGATGGTCTTCTTTCGTCTGGTCGACTTTGTAACCTCCTCGATGAGCTGTCCTGCCGCATCACGCAGAGATGCCGAACCGTTAAATACCGGGGTAACAAAGGTATTGTCGGTGTTCTCCATAAGGAGCTTGACCGCTTTTATCTTTACGTCGTAGTGAAGCTGATTGTCCTCACCTTCGCGGGAGATGTAATCGGTATACTCGGGGGAGGTCTGTGCCTTAAGTGTGACGGGTGCATATCCTTCTGTCTGAGAGTAGGCTATCTGCACCTCGTTTGTAAGCAGATACTGAGCGAATATCCAGGATGCGAGCACCTCTCCGCTGTCCTCCTTATTGAATATACACATTGAAGGACCCTGAGAGATCATCCTCGGGTTTTGGGGGTCGACCTGAGGAATGGGCATTACCGCCGTTTCAAAATCCACTATCCTGTCTTCGCTTATGTCAACGAGGGGAGCATTACTGCCCATCCAGGTAGCACCTGCGGTAGAGTCTACCGCAAAGATACATTGACCTGCGTTAAGAAAGTTTGCAGGGTATCCGGATATCTTGAAGGTGGAAAATGCTTTGGTTTTTGTATGTTCTGATATAGTATAAAGAAAATCCTTCGTATGATCGTTGAAGAGCAGTATATCACCGTCGGCACTTGAATAAGCTCCGCCGGACTGATTTAAGTACTGTATCATCATATTGTCAGAGGATTTATATATAAAGGGAATAAGCACCTGCTGACCGTTGACGGTAAAGTTGCCCGCTTCATCCTTTGCCATAGCCGCTTCAGCGACCTCCCAGACAAAATCCCAGGTGAGAGTTTCGGGAAGAGTGTAACCGAGAGCTTCAACAAAGGTCTTGTTAACATAACAAGCCTCAGTTGAACGCATAAAGGGAATTGCATAATGCTCGTCGCCGAGAATACATTCCGAGAGGAATTTTGGGACTATCTCATCATAGGTGGGACCGTCATACTTCAGCTTTGCACCGCCGAGACCGTAATCCGGGTCTGCAAACAGACCGTCAAGAGGGACAACGGTATCCTCTCCCGTCATATATGTGGCTATATGGTCAGGGTAGGTGATACATACGTTGGGAGTGGTATCGGTGGCAATGTTTGTTATTACGTCATTGTATATTTTACCGTAGTCGGTATACAGACGCATATTAACCTTGATATTGGGATAGAGCGCTTCAAAATCCTCTATCGCCTTTGCGTATATCTCTGTCTGAGTGATATTTGTATCGTTTTTCGCCCAGAAGGTGATCTCGTATTCCTTGCTTTCATCAAATTCCTCGGGGATAATAAAGGAACGGTGCTCACGGTTTCCGTGGCAGGCGATAAGGGCAGGGAGCAAGAGAGTGAGAAGCAGAGCGAGGGAAAGAAATCTTTTCGTCATCCCTTGGTACCTCCTCTTGCCACACCCTCCATTATCTTCTTGCGGAAAATAAGGAAAAGCACAATAAGGGGAATGGAAATGACCACTACCGCCGCCATCATAGCGGGGATATTCTCACGGCCGAAGCCGTTTTCTCTGATCTCCTGGATTCCGTTTGAAACAAGGAAGTAGTTCTGGTCGTCTGTAATAAGTCTCGGCCATACGTATGAGTTCCAGCACTCGATGACCTTCAGTATAGTTACCGTGATGATGGTGGGGCGGCAGATGGGCACCATGACCTTCATCATATATTTGAAGTCTGACGTGCCGTCAACCTTCGCGGCATAATACAGGTCGTCGGGGATCTGAGCAAAGTTTTCGCGGAGCAGGTATATATAGAATACCGACATGACCGAGGGAAGAATGAGACCGGGGAAGGAGTTCCTCAGATCAAGATTTGTAACCGTGGTAAAGTTGGTGATGATCACAAGCTCATTCGGTATCATCATGAGAGCAAGGATCAGGGTGAACAGCAGATTCTTACCCTTGAAGTTCAGTCTTGCAAAGGCAAATGCGGCGGGAATGATGACCGCCAGCATTATCGCCGTGGTGGCAACGGTGAATATCAGAGTGTTAAGGAAGTAGTCACCGAGAGGTACTGCCGTAAAGGCATCGAGGTAATTTTCAAGTGTCGGGGAGAGGGTAAAGAACTTTGGAATATATTCCGAGCTGTAGGCACTGTAGCTTTTTACAGAGGAAAGGATCATCCAGTAGAAGGGGAAGAGTACCATTATACCCCAGATGGCGAGGAAGGTGTAGGTTATTATATTAAATATTCTTTTCCGTAAAGCGGCACGCTTTTCGGTCTTTTCATAATCTGCGAAGCTTGTCATTTATCCTTCCTCCTTTCATTTACTGTGGACGAACCTGCGTCTGACTATAAGATTGATGCAGGTAATGGTAAGGACTATAACAAAGAGGATGATCGCTGCGGCAGATGCGTAAGAGGGGTAACCGCCGCTGTTGCCGTACAGCATATCGTATATATATCCTACTATGGTATTCATTCCTGCCGCATTAAGATCTGTTCCGAAAAGGGCGACTGCATCGCTGTATGCCTTAAATGCTCCGATAAAGCCGGTTATTATAAGGTAGAAAAGCATAGGGGAGATCATAGGCAGGGTTATCTTTCTGAATATGCGGAAGGGGGATGTTCCGTCTACCTTTGCGGCGTTGTAGTAGTCGCGGTTGACTGATGCAAGGGCAGAGGTGAGTATCAGTATCTTAAAGGGCATTACTACCCAAACGGTATAGAAACAAAGCACGAACATCTTTGCGGCATACGGACCGTCAATGAAGTCTACTGAGCTACCGCCAAACCAGCTGATGAGCAGGTTTACAAGACCGTCGCTGTAGGGGGTCTTTTTGAAGAGTATCATAAATACGAGTCCTACGGCGAGAGTATTGGTAACGTAGGGGAGAAAATATACCGTCTGGAAAAGATTTCTCAGCGGCTTTATCGAACTGAGACCTGCGGATATAAGCAGAGCTATGCCGGTGGAGAGGGGAACTGTGATTATTACCAGAATAAAGGTACTCTTTACTGCCTGAAGAAAATACGGGTCACGTAGAACGAAGGAATAGTTATATCCGCCCACACCGTTATAGGTCTGGGATGCGGAGTTGTATCCTTCCTCAAAGGAATATATAAGAACGTCTACCAGCGGGTATACCATAAATACACCGATGAAGATAAGTGCAGGTATCAGATACAACCACGCTTTGTTGTTTTGTTTATCCATATCTGCGCCTCCATCAGTTTATCCCAAAGGGAATGCGCTCACCGCTGTCCTCGTGGAAAAGGTGTACTTTGCCGGGCTTCAGATCAAATCTGACAGTTTCACTTGATGTGTCTATCTTGTTCTCCGCGCTGACGATCGAGCGTATAAACTCACTTTCAGCCGCAGGGTTTGAGGAAACTACGCTGATATCTCTGCCCATTACCTCAATACGGCTGAGACGGCAGGAAAGTGCACCGTTCTCAGAGGGGATATATCCCTCGGGACGGACACCGATCTTCACGGGACCGGTGTGATCGGCATTGACTCTGAGCACCTTCTCGCCGCCGATAAATAGGTCGCCGCCCTCCAGTCTTCCCGAGAATATCGTGATCTGGGGAGTGCCGAGGAACTTTGCAACGAAAAGATTACGGGGATCGTCATATACCGTCTGAGGCTCGCCTATCTGCTGGATAACACCGTCCTTCATAACTATGATCAGGTCGGATATACTCATTGCCTCCTCCTGATCGTGGGTAACGAAAACGGTGGTTATGCCGGTCTCCTTCTGAATACGGCGGATCTCCTCTCTTGTCTGGAGACGCAGTCTTGCATCAAGATTGGAGAGGGGCTCGTCAAGAAGAAGCACGCGGGGTATCTTTACAAGTGCTCTGGCAATAGCAACTCTCTGCTGCTGTCCGCCGGAGAGCTCTGACGGCTTTCTGTCCATCAGAGTATCTATCTGCACCAGTTGTGCGATCTCAAGAGCTTTTTTGTTCATCTCATCCTTTGTCAGCTTGTTCTTGCCCTTCAGATTTTCAAGAGGGAAGATAATATTCTGTCTCACTGTGAGGTGAGGGTAAAGGGCATAGCTCTGGAATACCAGACCCACTCCTCTGTTCTCGGGCGGGAGAGATGTAACGTCATCCTCTCCGAAAAATATCTTACCGGAGGTAGGCTTTATAAGACCGCTGATGAGATTAAGTGCGGTACTCTTTCCGCAGCCGGAAGGTCCGAGAAGTCCCACTAACTTTCCGTCGGGTATCTCAAGGGTAAAGTCATTTACCGCAATGACCTCACTGTGCTCCTTTTTGTTTTTTGAAGGGAATTTTTTTGTCAGATTTTCCAGTACGACCTTCATTTTTTTATTTCCTTTGCAAAGTAATTATATAATGATGGTAATATCCGTTATTTTAAGTAGATTATAGCACTTTTATCGGTATTTATCAATACAGCAAAATAAAAAACTCCCCTGCTGCGGCAGGGGAGAAAATGTTTTTTTATGAGTTTGGAAGAGTGTCGCTGAACATAAGAAGATTTGCGGTTATCTTTTCTTTTTCGCTGAGAAGAGCAAATGTCCCGTCGGAATACAGAATATCCATTACCATCATAGCAACGGTGTTTGATATGAAATTGGAATGTGTGCATACTATAAGATCCTGCATCTGCGCCGGGTAAAACTTAGCCTCTGCCATTCCTACCTCAAGTGCCGTATCAGCAATATCGCGAAGAAGATTATTACTGATGCGGGGCAGTTTTTCTTCGAAATTTTCGGGTGACCCCTTTACTACAATAACATTTACTTCGTTATTCTCTGAAAGATATCCTCTGTCTCTCAGCCGTTTGAATTTATCCCGGCTTGCGGCATCGTCTGAAATAATGCCGCTGAAATATTCGTAGAGATATTCGTAATCTTCACTGAGATTGTTTTTCCAATACCCCTTTCGAGAGGAAAAACGGGAATCTACCGACCAAGAGAACAGTCCCGGATATTTGTCCGAACCTCTTGTCATAGACCCGCAACTCTCATAATCAGCGTTGTTTTTGAGCTTGTATTCGGGGTCGCAGGGAGAACTGTCAAGGTGCACGTACGCTATATAGTTACCGCCGTCAGTAGTTTTGATAAAATATTTGCTCTTAGACGGGCGATCCGGAGACGGATGATATTTTCTGAAAATGCCGACTATGGAAGCGTATATTGCCGTCGCCTCAAACAGTTCGCGGTTACCTCCCGGGATATAGACATCCTCTATCCCATTTATAGCATCTCTCACGGCAGGAACGTATTCTGCCGCAAGTCTGTGTGCTATTTTCAGTTTTGCATCGAGACTCTTATCCATAAGCTCAAGAGAATAATGCTCGGGAGAGAAACAAACCCGGGTAGTGTATTTTTTGTCAGCGGTGGGAATAAGGAATCCGTTGCTTTCGAGAAGATCTATTTTGTCCTCGATAAATACAAGGGTAAGCCCCAATTCTTCTGCGATCTCTTGTTTATTTCTCGGTGTACGGTACACGCTGTAAACGATATTAAGGTTTATTCTGTCCTCAAGATAAACCTCCGGTCCGCCTTTTTCACCCGGCTGACCGTCATGACCAAAATCAACGGCTTTAAGGGGAGAAAGTCCCAACTTTCCGATTTTTCTTTCCATTTGAAAACCCTCCTTTAATTCGTGTCTTGCTTTGCTGAGGTGCCATTTAACGGTTCCCTCCGGAATACCCATAGTGTTCGATATTTCGGATACAGATCTGTTTTCGTAATAATAGCGGTAAACGATAAGACGGCGGTTTTCGGTAAGAAAGGCTATTTCTCTTCTGAGTGTCAGACTTTCGTCTTCGGAGATATCGAAGGCATTATCATCGTAATATGGGATATCAATGCTGTCGATAGAGATACCCTGCTGCCTTTTTTCTCGGCGCAGATAATTTACGTACGTATATTCGCATATACGCCAAATATATCCTTCGATATTATAGACATCATCGCTTTTCAGAAGAGAGGAATAGACCTCAAGTACCATTTGAGAGCACAACTCCTCGGCCTCTTCATAAAGAAAGCTTTTCTTTACGGCAAAGCCGTATATTTTTTTGAAATAGGCTTTTATTATCCCGTCTGCTTTTCGTTTATCCATTTTATTACTCCGGCACCGTTTGATTATATAGTGGAGGTTTTTCTTGATCGGTTGGCGGTCATAAGGAAAAAATCGTAGATATATAGCAAACGGAAGACATGCAGTCTTCCGTTTTGTGTAAGTGCTTTATTTAACCTTTTGTAGTATGATAAGCATACCGGGATAAGATTCCTTGACCTCATATCCCTGATCTACGTAGGCGGTGAGCTGGTTGTTGTCAAGAGCAGTACGTGCGTCGAATATAACGTAGTCCACGTCTCCTATGTTATCGTGGTAATAGAGCTCGTATATCTCATCCCTGTCTGCCAGGTGCGACACAAGGAAGGTGGAACAGCACACCGAGGCATCGTCCGGAATGGTGTCGAGGATCTGTTCCATTTGAATATACTTATCCCGGTTTTCCTTGTAATTTGCGTAATTCTCATTCAAGATGGGAATGACCAGAGTCAGATAAAGGCAAAGACAGCTTACCGCCGCAACGGTGACTGCGTTTTTGCGGAAGGTTGAACGGAGGTCGGGCAGATTGCCGATAGTTGCATAT
>JAFQUL010000210.1 GCA_017408535.1 Clostridia bacterium | reverse complement strand
CAGTGCATTACTGCCGAGGCTGATATTCACTCTGTAACAGGACTCGTCGATGACTATAGTACCGAGCGAGGGCATACCCTTTTCTGCCATATCCTCAGGGCAGAGTTTTTTATCAAAGGCGGATATCTCCTCAACCACCACGGTCGATCCGCCGTCATCATCCTGACCGTTATCCTCACTTCTGGCAGTTACCGTAACGTCACCGTATTCAAATCTTATCTGTCGGCCGATAAAGTCCTCTGTTTCGGAGATCTCATAGAGCACGTCCGTTATATTGTTTATTTCCGCTTGTGTATTAACGTCATAGATAATAAGGAGCTCCTCCGGGGTAACGGAAAGCTGACCGTTTGAGAAGAGAATTTTAGTATTATCCTCTGACAGAGTAACGTTACCGAGAGACGGAATGTTCTCAAAGGGACTGGGAAGGGCGTTCTTCTTGCCATCAAGAGCATTTTCCTCTGCATGGTATGCCAGATTCTCTTCTGTGATCACAGAGTATGCTCCGCCTATCTTCAAAGGCAGCTCGTCTGCGGTATAGAGCTTCTCTCTGCAGTGGAGCAACTCACCGTCTCTGAAGGTAACGTAACCGGTCTCAAGGGCAAACTCCTTGACCGACACGCAGTATTCGTATATGTTTGTAAGAAATTCGGGACAAAGCGCAAATTTCTTCGGCTGACGTGTGTAGCTGACTCTGCCCTCACCGTCAACACCGTAGACGTATACCATACCGTTATACCACTCGGGATCTTCTTCAGCACCGTATTCAGTAAGAGACTCGTATACGCCGTCGGCAGTTATGATAAGAGTATATCCGCTGTAATAACGTCCCTTGGTATATACCAGCGCGCCGTCGGCAAGAGTCATTCTGTTGACGTTCCCGTTTACCTCAACACGGCCGTTGGCATAGTGACTGCCGAAGTATTTACTGTCTGTGATCTTAAAGCTCGTGCCAAAGGCTGATATCTCCTCGATAATGACAGTGCTGACGTATTCCTCCTCATAGGAGTCCTCACACCTTGCGAGCACGGTAACATCCCCGAGAACGCATTTGATCTGATGCCCTGCAAAATTATTGTTTCCCGCAATGTCATACAGAACGTCAAATATCTTATTTATCTCCATCTCACCCGTGGGCTCAAAGGAGAAGCAAACAGAGCCGTCAACGGCAACAAGCACGCCGTTTGAGAACACGAAATGCTCGTTTTCTTCAGAAACTATGATCTCACCGAGGGAGGACATACCTTCAAAGGCATCGTCAGCGATCTTTATAACACCGGAGCCGATAGATACAGAAGTAATGCTGTTGACCCCCGAGCACTGTGTAAAGGCCTTGCCGCCGATAGTGTGTACCTCATCGGGAATAACCACCTCTGTCGCATTACCGGTGTAGGAAAGAAGCACACCGTTCTCTATTACGAAATCCTTTTCATCAGGGGTAACGTCAGGGCCCGGCCCGGGGCCGGGACCGGCACTTGAATCTCCATGGGTCACGTCACTGCCGGCTGTAGTACTGTCCTCGGGTACTCCAAATGGGTCACTGATGTCCACCTGTCTGATAGCCACCATAAGCGCTACCGCTAAAACAAGGCACGCCGCGACCCTTGAGAAGGTCATGATCCGGCGTTTCATAGCCGCACGTCTCCTTCTCTCGTAGAGCCCCTCTATATGTCTGTCGGATATTTCCGACATTATCTCAAAGAGTTCTGATTCCTTCATCAGAAAAGTCCCTCCTTTTCAAGAAGCTCTTTCAGCTTTTCTCTCATTCTGTGAAGCGCGACCTTAACGGAATTTTCATTCATACCGTAAAGTTTCGCAATCTCTTCGGTAGAACAGGTCTCCCAGTATCTCGACACAAAGATATCTCTGTTCTTTTCGCTGAGGCTGTCGAGAAAACCGTTTATCACATCGGCAAAAAGCTTTTTACGGATCATCTCATCTGCTTCACTGTCAGATGCTATGCACTCGGAAAGCTCCTCAAGAACCAGCGGTATCTGTCCGCCGCCGCGCTTCTTTGCATTGTTGTATTCATATTTATTGAGAGCAAGGCTTCTGGTTATCCTCGCTAAAAAGGCGGTAAGTCTGTCCGGACGCTGTTCTGGCATAGCATTCCATGCGCCGAGATATGTATCGTTTACACACTCCTCGGAATCCTCGGTGCTCCTCAGTATGTTATAGGCGATAGAATAGCATAGCTTACCGTACTTCTTCGCCGTTTCCGAGATCGCTGTCTCTGACCGCGCCCAGTAGAGATCCACTATTTTCTTATCTTCCATGCCGGTCTCCTTTAAGTATAAGGTCGCTCATATATATAGACAGAAAAAAACTTAAAAGGTTACATAAAAATCAAAAAATTTTTAAAAAATTTTTTTGTGCCGTTTTTTTTGCGGTAAAAGCCTGTCACGCAAGCATAAATATTGTTCGTTACAACATAATTGTAATGCATTTGTCACCTATATGCAAGGAGCATTATGTTAATAATTGTCTGCCGGAAAAATTTACCGGCCGAAACAGAAAACTCCCGAAACGTGCTCAACATTTCAGGAGTTTTGTTAATATCGTATTATCTCTGTACTCTTCCGCTTCCGTCGCCGCCGGCCAGCTTCTCTACCTCAGAAACACTTACACGGTTGAAGTCACCCTCTACCGCATGCTTAAGTGCAGATGCCGCTACCGCAAACTCGATAGCCGCCTGAGAATCCTTACCGGAAAGAAGTGAGTAGATAAGTCCGCCGCCAAAGGAATCACCGCCGCCCACACGGTCAACGATGTGAAGATGATAGGATTTTGAGAAATAATAATCTTCACCGTCATAGAGCATTCCCGCCCAGTCGTTGTCGCTGGCGGAAATGGAGGTACGGAGAGTGATAGCTACCTTCTCAAAGCCAAACTTATCGGCAAGCTGTTTTGCAACACTCTTGTAGCCCTCGTGGTTAAGCTTGCCTCCGTAGATATCAGTTCCCTCTGCCTCAATACCGAAGACGTCCTTTGCATCCTCCTCATTGGAAATACATACGTCAACGTATTTGCAGAGCTCGGTCATAGCCGCTCTTGCTTCATCTCTTGTCCACAGCTTACCGCGGTAATTTAAGTCGCAGGAGATCTTAACACCCTTTGCCTTTGCGACTTTGCACGCTTCCTTACAGATCTCCACAAGATTCGCTCCCAGTGCAGGGGTGATGCCTGTAAAGTGGAACCAGTCTGCACCTTCAAGTATTGCGTCCCAGTCAAAGTCAGCGGGGGCTGCCTCCTGAATAGCTGAATGCTTGCGGTCATATATACAAACCGAGCCGCGCTGGGATGCACCCTTCTCAAGATAGTAAATACCCACTCTATCGCCGCCGCGGACCACCTTCGAAGTATCAACACCGAAATAACGGAGGCTGTCAACAGCCGCCTGACCGATTGCGTGAGAAGGAAGCTTGGTAACATATACGCTGTCCATTCCGTAGTTGGCAAGGCTTACCGCAACGTTGGCCTCACCGCCGCCGAAGGTAGCCTGCATCTGATCGTTCTGAAAAAATCTGTAGTACCCGTTAGGGGCAAGTCTCAGCATTATCTCGCCGAAAGTAACTATTTTTGCCATTTTGGTCTCCATTCCGCCGCCCTCGGGCGGCACAAGTATTTTATACCGTAGTTAAGATTACTCTGCCATTTTTTCAAGTGCCTCTTTAACAAAGAAGCTGCCGCCTATTGCCGCGATCTTGTCAAAGGCAAGGAATTCGTCTATATTGCTTCTGTCAACACCGCCGGTAGGGATAAACTTTACCTGCGGGAAGGGAGCGGAAAGTGCCTTGAGTGCCTTAAGTCCGCCGTATACGTTTGCTGGGAAGAACTTAACGGTAGTAATGCCCAGCTCAAGTGCCTGCATTATCTCGGTGGGGGTAACACAGCCGGGATAGTAGGGGATATTTCTCTCTCTGCAGATATTGGCAACAGCGACGGAAAGGCCGGGGGACACAATGAACTGCGCACCGGCTCTGAGCGCCGCCTCACACTGCTCTGCGTTGATCACCGTTCCGGCGCCAACCGACATATCGGGATAATTTTTGCATGCGTATTCAATAGCCTCTGCCGCACAAGCGGTACGGAAGGTTATCTCTGCACAGTTTATACCGTAATTTCTGAGTGCAGTCAGTATCTTGTCTGTCTCAGACAACTCCTTTATGACTACTACAGGTATGAATTTTTCCATTTTACATTCTCCTTTTACAGCGTTACGCCGTCCTTAAATATAGCAAGCTCGTGCTTGTCGAGCATTTCTGCCTTTGCCTTTACCTCTCCTGATGCGAGAGCAAGAACATAGTCAAAGAACTCGTCTGTCAGTTCCTCCATCGTCTTGTTTTCAAGAAGTGAACCGGCATTGAAGTCTATCCAGCTTTTCTTTCTGTTTGCGATAACGGAATTACTGGATATCTTGGCGGTGGGTACAGGACAGCCGAAGGGTGTTCCTCTGCCGGTGGTAAAGAGTATTATCTGGGCGCCCGATGCCGCAAGTGCGTTTGAAGCAACAAGATCGTTGCCCGGTGCCTGAAGAAGAGAAAGCCCCTTTTTCTTTACCGCCTCACCGTAAAGCAGTACGTCCTCAACCGGTGCTGTACCGCCCTTCTGAGTACACCCAAGCGATTTATCCTCAAGGGTGGTGATACCACCCTCTTTGTTACCGGGAGAAGGATTTTCATCCACCTTCTCGCCGTACCGCATAAAGTATTTTTTGAAATCGTTTATAAGGTCTACCGTCTTATCAAATTCCTCGCTGTTGCGGCATCTGTTCATCAGTATCGTCTCAGCGCCGAACATCTCCGGCACCTCGGTGAGCACGGTACTTCCCCCCATGCCGATGAGTCTGTCAGAGAAAGACCCCAGCAGAGGATTGGCGGTAATACCGGAAAAACCGTCTGATCCGCCGCACTTAAGACCTATTATCAGCTCTCCCGCAGGACACTCTTCCCTCTCGTATTTTGAGGCAAGCTCTGCAAGCTCCTTAACTATCTTCACGCCCTCTGCGATCTCATCCTCAGAGTCCTGTGCATTTAAAAATCTGACTCTCTTCTCGTCATAGTCGCCAAGAACTTTTTTAAGCTCGGTTATATTGCCGTTTTCGCATCCGAGTCCCACCACCAAAACAGCGGCGGCATTGGGATGACGGATAAGTCCCGACAGATACTTTAAGGTCATCTGCATATCCCCGCCAAGCTGGGAACAGCCGTATGGGTGGTTATATGCGTAAATACCGTCTATATTTTCTGTCAGACAGCTCTGCGCCTGCTTTTCTATCTGGCAGACGACAGAATTTACACAGCCGACGGTGGGAATGATCCAGATCTCATTACGTGTTCCCACCTTACCGTCAGGTCTTCTGTAGCCGCGAAAAGTACGGGGTGGAAGCTTCTCTGCTTCTCTGAAATCCGGGTTATATTCATAACTCAGAAGAGACGAAAGATTAGAACGTATATTGTGGGTATGTATGTGCTCTCCCTGTCTGATATTTTTCTCTGCGTGCCCGATGGGATATGCATACTTAATAACATTCTCCCCTTCGGCAATATCGTATAGGGCAAGCTTATGCCCTGCAGGGATGTCATCTATGAGGGTCAGCTCCCTGCCGTCTATGCTGACGCTCTCGCCTTTTTTAAGATCCTCTACCGCTACTGCCACGGTGTCGGAGCTATGTATCTTTACGTATTTCACTTACCAAGTACCTCTTTAAGTGCCTCTCCGGTGTTACAAGCTATCTTACCGTACCAGTACTTAACTGCATCGGTAAAGCCGCAGTACTCTGACAGATCCTCGCCCCAGAATGCAGTGTTACTGCAAGCCTTTTCTATAAAGCCGTCCTTGCCGCTGTTCTCAGCAAAGAACTCAAGCACCGCTCTATCATCGTGAATAACGTATTCATCGCCTGAAGCTCTCTTGGCGTAGAGACCGTCCTCACGAAGATCAGAGGAAGAATAAAATGCAAGAAGCGCCGCAAAGGAGAAGGTCATAAGTCTCGGCAGCTCACCCTTATTTTTGAAGGAATCACGGAAGGAGGGCAAAACTCTTGCCTTCCACTTTGAAACGGAGTTAAGGGATATTGAAAGAAGTGCGTGATCTATAAAGGGGTTCTCAAAACGCTCGAATACAGAGTCTGCAAATGCCTTTACCTCATTCTCGGGAAGGGGTACCTGGGGTACTATCTCCTCGCTGACGACTCTGCGGATAAACTCGCCCATGATGGAGTCCTGCATACAGTCTCTGACTATATCAAGGCCGTAGAGATAGCCGGCAAGCACACCGGATGTATGAGCACCGTTAAGAACTCTTACTTTTCTCTCTCTGTAGGGCTTCTGATCCTTTGTGAAAATGACCGGCAGACCGATTTTGTCAAGGGGAAGCTCGCCGCTGATGTCCTTATCACTCTCAATTACCCAAAGAGCAAAGGGCTCACCGATATCGACCAGCTTGTCCTCATATCCGAGCTCAGCGCAGATCTTGTCCGCATAGCCCCTCGGATATCCGGTAACGATGCGGTCAACCAAAGTGGAGCAGAAAACGTTGCTGTCCTTTACCCAAGCCGCAAATGCCTGTGGCAGACCCCATATCTCAGCAAGAGAGAGAACGCATTCTCTCAGCTTCTTGCCGTTATCCTCTATAAGCTCAACGGGAAGGATAATGAGACCCTTGTTCCCGTCGCCGTTAAATGCGGTATATCTCTCGTAGAGGAATTTCGTGAGCTTTCCGGGATAGCTCTCCGGAAGACCCTCAAAGGAGTCATTTCTGTCAAGAACTATTCCCGCCTCGGTGGTATTTGAAACCACAAAGCGGAGAGTATCAAGACGGGAAAGAGAGATAAACTCGTCATAGTCCTCCTTTGCGTCAACAGCACGGGAAACAGAGGAGATAACACGGCTGTCGTTAATAACCTTGCCACCTTCTTTTCCTCTGAGAATGACAGTATAGAGGTTGTCCTGTTCTCGAAATGCGTCTAACGTTCCGTAAGATATAGGTTTAACAATAGCTATACTACCGCCGAAAACACCTTTTTCATTGGCAATATCTATCATATAGTCAACGAAGGCACGGAGAAAGTTGCCCTCTCCGAACTGTACGACTTTTATGGGGTATTCCTTTTTTATTACTTTATCTTTGATATTCATTCCGTCACCTTACAGAGAAAAATATTTTTCAGCATTGTTATAGGATATATCACGAATGATCTTGCCGAGAGTCTTCTCATCATTCGGGTACTCGCCGTCCTCTACCCACTGACCGATTATATTGCAGAGTATGCGTCTGAAATATTCGTGTCTGGTATAAGACAGGAAGCTTCTTGAGTCGGTAAGCATACCGATAAAGTTACCGAGCAGAGAAAGATTGGCAAGTGACTTTATCTGTGCCTCCATACCGGACTTGGTATCACTGAACCACCAGGCTGAGCCATGCTGTATCTTACCCTCTGCCTCACTGCCCTGAAAACAGCCGAGGATGGTATCAAGCAGCTCGTTGTCACCGGGATTAAGGGAATAGAGAATTGTCTTCGGAAGTGCGTTGTCCGATTCAAGCGCATTAAGGAACCCGGTAATATTCTCACCGCAATCCTTGACCGAGATACAGTCAAAGCCGGTATCGGGACCGAGACGCTCAAACATTTTTCTGTTGGTATTTCTCTGTGCACCGTAGTGCAGCTGCAGTACTATACCCTTCTTTGCGTACTCGCGGCAAAGGAACAGAAGAACAGAGGTCTTGTATTTATCCGCATCTGCCTGGCATACTGTACCGCCGCCCATAACGGTGGCAAATATTTTTTCAACCTCGCACTCATCTGCAGGGGAATAGACCACGTAATCAAGTCCGTGGTCGGTAGCACGGCACCCCAGCTCGCAGAAGAAGTCAAGACGGCGGAGAAGTGCCTTCTTTACGTCATCAGCCGTTTTTATTTCTATCCCCGATACCTCTGACAGCTTTGCTATATAGTCGGTAAAGCCGGCCTTTTCGATATTTATCGCCTTGTCCGGGCGGAATGAAGGAAGAACCGCTACGTCGAAATTCTTATCGTCACGGAGCTTGATATGCCACTCAAGAGAGTCGATAGGGTCGTCTGTGGTACCTATCATTCTGACGTTTGATTTTTTTATAAGGCTTCTCACCGTCATGTCGTCTCTCTGCAGTTTTTCGTTACAAAGATCATATACCGTGTCAGCGGTATCCTCATTTAATAGCCCGTCGTAGCCGAAATATCTCTTGAGCTCAAGATGAGTCCAGTGGTACATGGGATTGCCGATAGCCTTTGTCAGCATTTTAGCAAAATGTCTGAACTTTACTCTGGGGTCGGCGTCTCCTGTGATCTCATCCTCATTTACACCGTTTGAACGGATAAGACGCCATTTATAGTGATCCCCGCCCAGCCATATCTGGGTTATGTTATCAAATTTTCTGTCCTCGTATATCTCACGGGGATTAATGTGGCAATGATAGTCGGCAATGGGCATATCTGCCGCATAGTTGTGGTAAAGTTTTCTTGCCGTTTCGCTTTTTAACAAGAAATTATCGTTTATAATACTCACTTTATATACCTACCTGTTCGGTTTTATCTCTTATACATTGAAAGATACTTAGCGGTGTTATCCACCATAGTGTTAAACAGCTCTCTTGCCTTTTCGTGGTTGATAGTAACCAGCGGATCATTAATAAAGGCAATATACGCAAGCTCAAGATCACGCTTGATAGCCGCCTCGGTAACCAGCTCCTGGCAGCATACTATCCTGTCTATCAGCCCCTTAAGTGCAGTAGGAACAGCTCCGCTCATTACCGGTACCAGACTGCTGTCTCTGAATACTGCATTGGTCTCAACCACCGCACCCATGGGCAGATTAGATATCTGTCCTACGTTGGGGATATTGACGTTAGTGACCAGATCCTCAAGACCGAGAAGCGCTCTGATCTGAGCAACGCCCTCCTCACCGGTAGGCGAGAGAACGATCTTCTCTTCTCCGCTTAAGCGGCGGCGGCTGCGCTCAAGTCTTGCGTCAAGACCCTCCTTGCGCCACTTAACAGAGGTAAGGCCAAAACCCCATCTGTCAACTGTCTCGGGAGATTCGAGATACCACTTGCCGGGACAAAATTCAGCGAGATGTCTGTCACCTGCGGCGGCAATAAGCCCATAACGTCGAAAGAGGTCGAATTTTACCTGCTGGGTAGTTCTGTGAACGTTATTGACCCAGTTCTCATCTCTGCCCTCAAAATAACCGGTATCGCCGTATTTTTCTACCAGTTCTCTGTATACCGGGAAAAGATCTATATCTCTGTATTTTGCCTTGGTGATCCAGGTAAAGTGGTTGACACCGATAACCTCTGTCTTTATCTCTCTTCTGTCAGCTACCCCTATTCCGCGAAGCTCACCGAGTGCGGTAGCAAGAAGATGCTGTGTACCGAAAACCTCGTGGCAGCAGCCGAAGGCTCTGATCTCCGGGAATGTCTCGTAAAGCGCCTTAATGGAGACAGTCATAGGATTGGTATAGTTAATGACCCATGCCTCGGGACAGCACTTCTTTACACCCTCTGCAATTACCTGCATCATAGGGATAGTACGCAGAGCCCTGATGATTCCGCCGGGGCCGGTAGAGTCACCGACAGGCTGATATATTCCGTACTTTTCAGGCGCGTGTACGTCGCTCTCCATCTCGTCAAAGGTACCGGGCAGAATGGAAATAACAACGAAATTAGCTCCGTTCAGTGCCTCTTCAAGAGTCTCGGTTGCATAATAATTCCACTCTGATTTAGCTCCCTCGGCACTCTTAAACTTATTTCCGATAATTACGTTATCCTGTGCCGCCTTCAGATCTATGTCGTAGAGAGCTACCTCTCCGCTGATATCGTCAGCTGATGCAAGATCACTCATAAGCCCCCAGGCCCAGCCTCTTGATCCGCCGCCAATATAAGCTATTTTAATATTTTCAACTTTGTTATCCTTGTAGATCATAATTATATCTCCTAAATTTTAATTTATATCGGTTCAAAGGTAACGGCAGAGCATATCTTCTTTGCCGTAAGCATCGTATAACTCTTTATAAAGACCCTCAACGTATACTCTGTTATCCTCCTCGCTGAAGCGGATAAGATCCTTCGGAAAATCATGGACCTCAAAATCGTAGTATAGTCTCTCTATAAGCTTTGTATGAGGGAAAGCAGTCTTTACGGTACATATCGGTACGGAGGAATTATTTACTGCAAAAATACAGTCCTTCAGCTTTTTTATTACGTCTGAGAAGGGGTCACCGTAGGAAACCTCCCGTCCGTCACGGAATATTACCTTGATCTCCTCATCACTCTCGGTAAACAGTACCGTTGCATTCTCAAAACGGTACTCAAACTCCGGTCCGCGTTTGCTTTCCGCCGCGTGTGAAGCTATGAAATAGAGCTTTGTTCCGTCATTGGTCACCATTTTAAGAGAACAGGTATCAAAGTTTTCTATATCGTTCGCGCGAAGCAGAACAGCATCAAGCTCCTCGGCTTCAGCGGAAATATTCATCTCGTCACCCAAAAGAAAGAACATATTATGTACGTAATGGGCACAGGCATTGGAGGCAATAGAATCAAGTATCATTACACCGTCACGGCTTACTCTGCCTGCCCAGCCTACACCTCTGCCGTAATAGTCCTTGTTTCTCGGCCAGCTTACCGCAGTCTTGAAGGAAAGGGGCTTTCCGAATACACCGTCAAGGATATCACGCTTCAGGTGCTGGATCTCGTCAGAATACGACCACTGATATCCTATGGCTATCCACTTACCGTATTTTTCCTCTGCCTCCATCATTGCCTCGGCTTCTTTCACCGTAGGTGCAACCGGCTTTTCGCAAAGAACGTAGGAGCCGTGGGAAAGAGCGCATATACTCTGGGATGAGTGAAGAAATGTGGGAGTACATATTATGGCAAGATCTGCCGTATGTTCCGCATAGAAGGACTCCATATCTGTATATATCGGGATCCCGTGTGCTATCAGCTCATCCTTGCTCGGGCAAGTATCAAGGTACTTTTCAACTACACCCTCAAGCACAATGCTCTTGTCTTCATTATCAAGTAAAAAATTCAAATAAACGTGGGCATATCCGCCCGCACCAACCAATAGTATCTTTGTCATATTTACTCTATCCTCAATTTTTCTTTTTTATCAGCCGACTCACGTGCAATAAGAGCGACCCTCGTCAGCATAAATATCTCCTCTGCCGACAGCTCCTCACGTCCTAAAAGATAATCACGGGCAAGGAGAGGTGCTTCTGTCGGATACACGGTACTTTCACCGTCTTTGTTTATAAGCTGGTATCTGTCCCCGAATACCTCAATTACGCCTTCATTACCAACTACTCTTATGCGGTCGTCGCCGTGAGTGGCCGCAGTACCAGGTCGATAGTAATCGAGATTTACAGACGCAGGAACACCGCCCTCAAGCTCAAACTGGCAGAGCGCGGTCATCTCAGGATTTCCGCTGTGTATGGCATTAACGGTCAAAAATTTCTTTTGTCCAAAGTAGTAAAGCCAATCGATAGCGTGGATACCTATCCAGGGAATAGTACCGGTATAAAGCCCACGGTCAGCATACCACTCGGGACGTGAGCCGTATTTATAGCTTTTCTGTGCGGTCATCAACTTGACTTCGCCTATTCCGCCCTCACGTACCAGCTTGCCTGCGGCATAAAATGAGGGAGTAAAGCGGAGAAAATGCATTGCGGAAAAATGGATGTTATTCTCTTTGACTGCTTTTTCAAGCACTCGAAGCTCTGACAGATCAGATGCCACCGGCTTCTCGCAGAAGACGTTTATTCCTCTTTCTGCACAGTACACGGCGATCTTACCGGTTAAACCGAACACCGGAGAGATAACGGCCACCTCGGGACGGGTGGTACAGATCATTTCCTCGTAGGAGGAATAGACCGGCATACCGTAACGATCGAGAGCGTCAATATCCTCATGCTCACTTCCGGGCGCTATACCTACGAATTCAGCATCCCCGCAAGTCTGCATCTCACGGTATGTGCGGTATGCGTGTCCACAGCTTCCTATAAAACAGATCTTCACAGATCTACCTCCTTAGTATGTTCTATTTTGTCAGTCAACGTCGTCAATAATCTCCTTCGGCTTCTCATCAAGTATCCATGGATTTTTGATATAACGCTTAAACTGCTTGATGCAGGATGCGTAATAGAAGCCGTCGCATATCCGATCATCGGTAGATACAGTAAAATCCATAAGACGGCGGTTAACGGTATTTCCGCTTCTGTCTGTTACCAGCTTATTATACTTGGCACCGTAAGCAAGGAATACGGGAAGATTGCCGAAATTATACAAATGATGGTGTACCGGCGGGATACCGAGACTTCCCATGGAGGTAAGAAACAGCGATCCGTGAAAGGGGCTCACCTTCAGAAGAGACGCGGGCAGCCGTCCGAAATAGTCAAGTATCTTAAGCACCCGTACCGCCATACGCAGGAAAAGCCCCGGGAACTTAATAAGTGTCCCCACTGTTTTTTCAAAGGAATCATCGCCGCCGTTAGTGCGGTATTCTTCAATAAGCTTTGAGAATTTCTCGTATACTTCAATGGCTGTTTCACTGCGGTCGAATGTCGCTTTTATACAGGTTTCTTCCGATTCTGCGGTCATCTCCTTCTTGATGACCATACACACTTCCACATCGTTACGGGCAAATATTCTCTGTCCCGAGACAAATCGGTTAATACCGGGCTTCTCGGCCGCTACCCTCAGATAAGCCGCTATGATAACGTGAAGCATACCGAAATCAGGATAACCCTCTTCCTTTTTTTGCCGTATGTAGCGTTCTGCGCCTGAGATATCAAAGCTGTCAGCAAAAAGATTCTGTGCACCTGAACGGTCCTTCATGATGTAGGGTGCAACATAGCTCATAGGGTGAAGAGTTCTGAGACGTCTTCCATCTTTTCTGTCTCCCCATCTGCGTTTTCTTTTTTCCATAGTCGTTCTCTCCGTTTTATTTATTTGGCGACGCTGTGGATGCTACTGTGTTTTACTGTATTATATTTTATATTGTAATTGTCAGTTATTGTCCCCGAACACATCGGTCTCGGCTTCTCTGAGAGAAGGAAGAACTATATTGGGTCTGTGCTCGGGCAGTGCGGAGGCAAGATCTTCCTCGGTCGTCTCGCCTGTCATAACAAGAACTGCGGTTATTCCGTGCTTGATACCGAAAGCAATGTCGGTATAGAGGCGGTCGCCGAAGATACAAACGTCCCCTCTCTCAGCACCTGTCTTTTCCTCAACGTAATTAACGGTAGCCTCATAGGGCTTGCCGAAGTACTGAGGCTCCTTGCCGGTCGCAGCAGTGATAGCGGCACAGATAGCACCGCTGTCCGGGATAAAGCCGTCCTCGGTGGGGCAACGATAATCGGGGTGAGTGGAGAGAAACTCAGCGCCTCTGTCAATGGCACGGCAGGCGGCGGTCAGCTTCTCATATGTAAGCTCAGTATCAAATGCGGCTACAACGATATCCGCATCCTCTCCGTCTTCACTTGCAAGGTCGATACCGCCGGCAATAAAATCCGCTCTCAGCTGGCTGTTGCCGAGAAGATAGACCTTCTTCCCTGCGCGGTATCTCCGAAGAAAGCCGATAGTAACATCGCCCGACGTCATTATCTCCTCTCTCGCAGGAGAAAAACCCATTTTAGTCAGCTTTTCCATATAAAACTCACCGTTGTGAGATGAATTGTTGGTGAAGAAAATTACTCTGCGTCCGCTCTCACGGAGGCGGTTTATAAACTTAACGGCAAAGTCAAAAACTATCGATCCCAGATAGATAGTTCCGTCCATATCAAATATGAATACTTTTTTTTCGCTGAGTGCGCCCATATCGCTACCCCTTTTTTTATAAGTACTTGCTTTACAGATCAATATTTGTTATAATAAGTTTATTATACAACATATTTATGTATAATTCAAGTCACAAGCGTGAAAGGATGATAATAGTGAGCGTAGTTATCGGTATAGACGTAGGCGGCAGCACTACGAAAATCGTAGGATTCAGAAAGAAAAATGAGGGTCTTGATCTCATCGCCCCTCTTTTTGTCCGTGCCACCGATCCAATAACCTCTCTCTACGGTGCTTTCGGAAAATTTACTCAGAGCAATTTCCTTGCTCTCTCTGATATAGACAAGATCATGATCACCGGTGTCGGCAGCTCCTTTGCCAATGAAAAGATATACGACCTTCAGTGCTGTCACGTAGACGAGTTTCAGAGTGTGGGACTTGGCGGACTTTACATCTCCGGTCTTGACGAGGCGATCGTAGTCAGCATGGGCACCGGTACTGCTATCGTTCATGCCCGTAAGGGTCATGAGCCTGAGTATATGGGCGGTACAGGTGTTGGCGGAGGTACTCTTCTCGGTCTTTCCAAGCAGCTTATCGGTATGGATACGATCTCCCATATTGAGGCAGTTGCAGAGGAGGGCGACCTTTCAAAGATAGACCTTCTCATCAACGACATAGTTAAAAAGGACATGGGAACTATGTCCGAGTCTATGACCGCATCCAACTTCGGTAAGGTCAGCGATCTTGCCACCAAGAGCGATATTGCCCTGGGTATAATCAATATGGTATTTGAGACGGTTGGTATGATGTCAATCTTTGCCGCACGCAATCACGGCATCAAGGATATCGTGCTGGTAGGTAATCTTACCTCAGTTAAGCAGGCTCCCCGTACCTTCAAGACTCTGAACAATATGTTCGACGTTAATTTTATCATTCCCGAGCTTTCCCAGTTCGGTACCGTTATCGGTGCGGCTCTGTCAGACGGGAAGAACTAAATAAACATACTGAGCGGTACCGACTGTCTGTCTCATAGGTCAGTACCGCCCTTTTATAGAAATGAAAGGAAGATCATTATGGCAAAAATCTATTCGTCCATTGAAGCCCTTATCGGCAGAACTCCCCTGCTCCGCCTTGAAAAGTTCGAAAAGAAGTACTCTCTTGATGCAAAGCTTATTGCAAAGCTTGAGTCCTTTAATCCCGGCGGCTCAGCAAAGGACAGAGTAGCAAAAGCAATGATAGACGACGCCGAGGAAAAGGGACTCCTTAAAAAGGGAGGAGTTATAATCGAGCCTACCTCCGGTAACACAGGTATCGGTCTTGCAGTGGTAGCGGCCGCAAGAGGATATGATGCCATTATCGTTATGCCCGATTCTATGTCTATTGAAAGACAGAAGCTGATGCGTGCCTTCGGCGCTACCCTTATCCTCACTCCCGGAAATGAGGGTATGAAGGGTGCTATTAAAAAAGCAAACGAGCTTAAAGAGGAGATCCCCGGCAGCTTTATTCCCGACCAGTTTTCAAATCCCGCTAACGCCGCCGCGCACAGAGCAACCACCGGACCCGAGATATGGGAGGATACCGACGGAGAGGTAGATATCTTCGTCTGCGGTATCGGTACCGGCGGGACAATTACCGGTGTGGGTGAATATCTTAAATCAAAAAATCCGGACGTTCAGATCATCGGCGTAGAGCCTTCTGATTCTCCTTTCCTTACCGAGGGTAAGAGCGGTCCCCACAGTCTCCAGGGTATAGGCGCAGGGTTCCTCCCCGACGTGCTTAATACCGAAATATATGATGAGATCATAACAGTAAGTGATACCAGCGCTTATTCCGCAGGCAGGAATCTGGGTAAGACCGAGGGTATCCTCTGCGGAATATCCTCAGGTGCCGCACTTTCCGCCGCAAAAACAGTGGCAAAACGCCCGGAAAACAAGGGTAAGAACATCGTAGTTCTCCTCCCCGACACCGGCGACAGATATCTGTCCACCGCAATGTTCTCGGAATAAAAATATTTGGAAATATCATTATAAAACCGGACGGGTCCGCTTTTTTCGGCCCCGTCCGGTTTTTGTATAAGAAAACTTCTTGCACCCTTTTGTTTTATTTTTCCACTGCTTTAATGCTGTTTATTATCTCTATAATGCTGTCACGGTTTGAAGCGGCATTTGCCTTATCGTGATAATTGATAAGTTATTTTATGTATTCACGAGGTACAAATATTGCTACTCTGTCGCCGCTCTCGGTTAATACGTCAATATAAACGAGCTTATCGATCATCTCAAAGTCCGGCTGGGAAGCGCTAATATTATAACCCTGTATATTTTTTACGGTACAGTTTCCGATGTCAAGATTTTTGTCATATTTAACACCGGATTTAATACCTTCTTCAGTAGCAAAAGGCTCATCCAGGTAATAATTTGTTTTGCCGTTAAAACTACTATTGTAATAATAGCTTGCGACTTTCTGCCATCCGTCGATGAAGAGCGTGTTATCGTCTAAGTTTAATTCTTCTCCGGTCTCGGGATCAAAATAATAATAAAAATTTCTCTCTTCATTTCCGGGTATAATACCGAAGCTCTTATCATCATTATACGAGTAAGCCAAATTAACACCGGTGAATTCTATATAACGTTTTCCCATAACATTGATGTTTAATGAAGGCCAGCCAAAATCAAAGGTAACTTTTTCTGCGTCATAACCTCTGTTTTTTGCGTTTTCATTCAGCTTTTCCTGCGTAAAATAGCTTTCATACAAATTCTTTGCAAAAGTGTTTACCTTGTCACATACCGCATCAGACACAAAAGCATTTCCTTTGGCAAGATACCATACGTCAATGGTTTCCTCTTTTTCTGCGGCACTGCCGCCTCCGCTTTTTATAATTTTATATATCGGCACTGTTTCCTTAAGTTTTCCTTTCATGTCACGGGGTACAGATGTGACCATATACTCATCCAGGCCGGATAGCGAAAGCTCGACACCGCCGCATACAAAATCAGAATCCCTTCCGAAAATTATACTGTCTGCCGTAAAAGTAAAATTGTCTGTGCAAAGTCCGGAGAAATCACGCTTCATTTCATGGCAAGTTCCAAAGCCGGAATAGGGCATAAGCGACTCAGCAGCAAGATAATTGTTAAGTAACGGAACAAAGTCGACACCGTCAAAGAACAGGTCGGAAAGCTCAAGCCTCTCTTCGGTATAAATATCGAATACGGCGGTACGTACGTCATAAAAATATTTTTCCCTTACCTGTGTGCCGTCACAGTAAATGATAGCAACCGTCACAGAAAGATAGCCGTTTTTTACAGATGTTCGAACAAAGTATTTGTTAGTCGAATCATAACCAAAACCCAAGCTGCGGCCTATCCTTTTCTCATAGATATCGTTCAATTCATTGAGGTATTCGGTATACACCTCTTCATCAAAACCCGAAAACTCACTAAATGAATTCATAATAAAATCATTTACTTTTCTGTTAAGCGTATCTGACATGAATATGTCGTAACCTCTGAGAGGTGTAGTTACAGCACTGTCAAAATAATCCTCGTCTATAACGGTCTGGTAATAATGGTCTTCTGCCATATCAGGCTTCTTGATTTCGGAGGATGCCTCGGCGGTATAAAGCTCTCTGCTTGTGGGATCCGGCAAAGTAAGTCCCTCGACCTTTCGGTACGGGACGTAACCTGCATCGGTCACCACCTGCTGGCCCGCATCAGACTGTATCCATTTTACAAGCAGACGGACGTCGGAATCCTCCGGCTCATCGGCGGAAAATACCGCATAATTGTACCCAAGCAAAGGAT
>JAFQUL010000209.1 GCA_017408535.1 Clostridia bacterium | reverse complement strand
GGTTTTTACAGACGTAACGTCAATATTTGCGTGTCCTTCGATAAAGATGACCTCTCCGCCCTTGGCTTTTGACGCTGCATCCACCAGCTCCTCAAGAGTATCTACCACGTAGTCACCGGTGGTAAATATTTCGCTGTAGCCGACACCGCCGCCGATGGGGTCCATACCTTCTTCAACGTATGCACCGTAGATGACCCCATCTATTTCCTGAGAGAATACTCCGTTCTGCTTATAGTATTCAGAGGCACCGCAAAACTCGCTGATGGCATCGTCAAGTGCCTCTTTTGCTTTTTCGGTCCTGCCCTTTCCCATTTGTTCTGCGAACTTGTCGATGTACTCGATAATCTTATGGTTTCTGCCAAATCCCGCGGCCGACAGAACAGTAGGAACGAATTCCCTGCCGTAGTCAACGCTCTCGGCAGGATGAGCCTCTACCGCTATTTCCGGCAGAGCCGTAGCTGCCGGTGCTTCGTAACCGTCACTCAGAGCGTACGGGGTATTTATGTTAAAGGCATTATCCTTAAATGAAGCTACCGCCTTTACCGCATCTCTGTCAGTACCGTACAGCGCGTCTGCGCCGTACTGCTTTTCATTGAGGGCGAAAAGGTTATTCTCTACAGTATACTCCTTGGGGATACCCTCAAGAAGTATCGGCTGAGTATATCCGAGAACGGTATTATTTTTAATAACTGCAGATGCACCTGCACCGACGCGGAACATTGATTCTATGGAGCTACCGACTTCAACGTTGTTCCCGGCCTCAAGGCGGGCACCATCCTTCACTGCTACGCCGTTACGGCAGGCGGAGAAAAGATTGTTCTCCAGTTTTACACTGCCACCGGATACAAGGATACCGTTACCCTCTCCGTTACCTCTTATATGGTGTATATAGCAATCATGAATATATGCGTCTCCGCCGGCTACTGTTATGCCCGCACCGGAAAATCCGGATATCTCACAGTTATCTATTTCTATACCGGTACCGTTAAGTACGATACCGTTTGAGGTAGTATATGAATCTACGCCATCGTGAGTCTCGGTATCGGGGCCCTCGATGGTAATACCGGTTATACGCACGTTTGAAGAAACGGTGAACATATCAGCGGCTTCTACCGACAGCTTAAGAGTAGCACCGCCGAGTCCGTTGTAACCTCTTCCGGAAACAATAACCACGCCGTCAGGAATAACGAGCTCAGGATAGTTTGTTATCTTAAGATCGGACAGATCAACAATTGCGTTTGATGCAATAAAGATAACGTCTCCGGCCTTTGCCTGTCTCACAGCATAATAGAAATCATTGTCGTCTTCCACTATATAACCGCTGTACATATCATATTCCTGGGGATAGTCTTTACCACCGCCGATGTGCCAGGGATTTGACGAGCTTGCACCGTAAACCGTTCCGTCATCACCGGTTATAGCTGTCTTGTCCTCATAATCGTAATAATAACCGAGCTGCTGAAGCTCTCGTCTTGCACTCTCTACCTCTGCGGCGAGTCCCGCATCGGTCAGCTTACCGTTCTCCACACCGTATTTGATCTGAAGCAGCTTCTCGGAGAGGATCGCAAAATCCGGGTAAAAGCTCTTGCTTATCAAGCTGACACCTTGGGTCTCATTAACGACCTCGGGAACAACGTCCTCAAGAGTATTTACGTCGAAAGTACCTTCTCCGTTTCCGCCGGAGCATCCGGCAAGAGAAACTGTACCGAGGCATACGACAATACACATAAGTAAGGTAATTGCGGATAATGCAAGTTTTTTACTCATTTCTTCATTCCTCCCGGTAATATTCACCGTTTTATGCTTCAAGGAACTTCCTGATATTTGTGGCAACAGCCTGTGCCGCAAGCTCACGCCCCTTGTCGGACAGATGTATACCGTCATTATCAAGATCCATACCCATAACGGAATTGAGGTGGGTTATCACAACGCCCATTGATGAAAGATAACCGGAAAGCACGTTATTATACAGTGCTATCTCACAGTTCCACTCCTCACGGGAAATTGCACAAAGTCCGTCAGCCTTCTGGGTGTACCCAAGTCCCACCGGGGTTGTGGTCGCCCAGATCAGCTTGTCTGCTACAGCAGAAAGGTGGCTGAGGAGACGGCGGTTAAGGTAGATATACTGCAGACGGATAGAATCACCCAAAGAACTGCATTCTTCATAGCCATAACGTCCCCTTTACCAGCTCAAAGTC
>JAFQUL010000208.1 GCA_017408535.1 Clostridia bacterium | reverse complement strand
GTGTTACAAACACCCGCGAATGGTTAAACAAGTTCAGAAAGAAATGGTTAGAAAAAAACAAAGAGAGCGAGCTTTACCGAATCGAAGAGATGTTTCTGTACTGCGAGGAAAACTGATTTTCCTTGTCCTGTACTGACAGTCCTGTACGTCTGACACATCCTCAGGTGTGTAGTACCGCAGAGCCGCTACTCACCTTCCGATAAGTGACCCGACGGAAAGATACCGGATCTTTATATAAAACATATCAAACGCGTCGGCCTGACGGACGACCCACACCGGACACTGTAGGGAGATTATTAACCGTCAGCAATTTGTAATTAAAGAGAAAAAAGCCAAGGTTTTGAGCCTTGGCTTTTTGAATATTATTCGTTTTCAATTATCCAGTCAAGCAGATCCTCGTATTTCATATCACCCGCCGCCACGGCAAGACCGACACGGGCGACCTCGTCGTTGGTAGGACGAAGCTTGATCCCATTTGTCTCAAGAAAGGTCAAAAGCACGTACATTCCGATACGTTTGTTTCCGTCTACAAAGGCGTGATTAGATATAAGAGAATATCCAAGTCTTGCTCCTTTTTCTTCCTTGGTGGGATAAAGCTCCTTTCCGTCAAAAGTAGCGAAAGCACTTTCAATTGCGCTGTTCAGCATTGCCTTATCACGTATGTTTGGGTCGCCACCGGTTGCTTCGGTAATCAGTTTGTGAAGAAGCAATACCTTTTCCTCACTGAATTTTATCATTTTGCAAGCTCCTCAAAAGCAGGACGGTACAGATTCAAAATACGAGCCGCAACAAAATCGATTTTTTCGTCATCTGACATTTCTATCGTAGTATCACTATCAATGTCTATCAATTTATACTGAGGCTTGTTATTTTTGAAAATATACAGCTCGCCGTATTTATCAGCCATTCTGGCAATTTTAGAAAAATTTTGATTTGCTTCGGAAATTGAAACTATCTGCTTTGTGTTTATGTTCATATTAACTCCATTCCCCGCCCTTCGGCGGTATAGAATATCACTTACTTCATGCCACAATAATATTATACATAAATATTAGGATATTGTCAACCTAATATATATTGATTTCCATGTACGCCATCCTTATTTATAATATATTTTCCGCGGCGTGGTAAATATTATGACAGGGGGAGATCCCCCCTGTCTTTTTACTGTAGTTTATGTTATAATAAGCTTGACAAACCGAAAAGCATTATAAAACATTTCAGAAAGGAAGCGGTCTGCGATGGAAAGCACAATAAAGCGTATCCGCCGAATGGAGCTGTACTTTGATATACTGCAGTCAGTCTATGACTCAGACCCCGAGGCGCTTATCTGCGATCCTATGATAAACGCTATCCTAAAAAGTCTGACCGATTATTACGCTGGTGGACAATGGTTAAAGGATTATGAGCTTGACGAGACGGGGCTTCTCCCGAAGGATCTTAAACGCGGGGTACTGTCAGAGGATTCCCTTTACGACTTTTTTGATAAAATAAAGAATAACGGTCATCACCGCTGTGAGTGATTTGCCCCTTTCCTTTTTTGCTGATATATGATATAATCAGCTTGACGTATTTATAACAGAGAAAGGACTTTGACATGAGTATTGAGCTTCTCAACCTTCTTCTTTGGTCTCCGTTTTTCCTTGTAGCATTTATCGCCGGTCTGGTATACATAATAAGCGGCGCCAGACGCGGTGTCGGCCACGCTCTTGTGTCCCTTGGGGCAACGGTTGCATCGGTTATCTTCAGCGTAATTTTTGCAAGACTGCTGTCTGCTCTTTTATCTGCTCCAATAAGTAAGCTGTTACCTATTGAGGAGCTGATGATCGATGAAGGTTTTCCCCCTTCGCTTGTGACCGGTATTACCACAGGTCTGGTGCAGATGCTGCTTGCGTATATTCTCCTGTTCCTGCTGCTGATCATCTTCACTGCAGTTCTCCGCCACGTTGCGAGGAAGCTGTATCAAAAATCAAAAAAGAAAGCTTTTGAGAAAAAATTTCTTCTGCAAGCTGAGCAAACACCGGGTGCAGGACAGCAGATAAGAGTTAGCAGAGGCTATCCTGCAGGTCTTCGCATTTTGGGAATGTTAGTAGGTGTAGTTTCCGCTTTCGTATTTTCTGTTGTTTTACTGCTTCCCGTTTACGGCACTCTTGCGGCATACGTACCCGCAGCAGAGACCTTTGCCCGCATATCTGAAGCATCGGAATCCGACCCCGAGCCGTTTATGCCGGCAAGCGACAGCGACACAGTTCTACGCTCCCCGGTATATCATGAAAGCAACGAGCCTACTGCCACCGAAATACTCAAATGTATAACATCTCATCCTATTGTAAAGGTGTCCGGAAGTGCACCTTTTGCCGTGGTATACAACTCACTTTCCTACGTATCGGTAAACGGACACACCGTTAATCCTCCAAAAATAGCAGACGTTGCCGACAATGTAGCAGAAACCTTTTACCGTCTCTCAGTGACTACTCCCGACAGCCCCGACTTTGTACCTCTCTGTAAAGATGTCGTAGCAGTTATCAGAGAGGAAGTAATTAACAGCGATTGGTGCTACGGTATTTTCTCTGAGGTTATGACCGCTCTCAAAAATGACCCGGAGGCCGCTGACGGCTTAGAAATCCTTATGCCCATAGCAGACATCTCACGCAAGGAGTTCACCGAAACCGGAAATACTTTGCTTGACTTCCTCTCTCTTGCTCTTGAGAAGGATATCGTTTCAATTTTATCAGAGGAGAATGAGGAAAAGCTGTTTTCAAGCGGTATACTAAAAGACCTTGGCAAGACCTTAAACTCCACAGATACCATAGTCTCACTGAAGGCCAATTATATAAGCACCATATTCACCGATTTCTTCTCCCGTTTTATGTCTGAATCTGACATAAACGACTTCCTCAAAACATATCCCATAACAAAGTTAACCGATCCTGAGCAGTATGAGAAAGAGGCCGCCGTAATTTTGGCCGGTACCGACAATATCCTTATGCTGTTTGAACAATTACCCTACTTCGGCAGCGATGCGGCTCGTTATCTTATGAGCAAAATCGACTTTGAAGCGGTGATGCAGGACAAATACCCGGATGCGTTGCCGGATGAAATACCGGATGACTTCCCTTATGACCTTCCGGATGAAATACCGGAATACTAAACGAAACAGTGTAAGAAAACCCGCAGTAAAAATCACTGCGGGTTTAGTATTTTCTTATCAGTAATAGGTCACATAACCTGTGTAGTCTGTGGGAGATGTGCTGGGGCCCTTCCAGTAAATATATC
>JAFQUL010000207.1 GCA_017408535.1 Clostridia bacterium | reverse complement strand
GACGCGGTGGTAAACCCGTCAAATCCTGCTCTTGACCCAACAGGAGGGCTGGATGCAATGATCCATTCCGCCGCAGGCAAAAGGCTGGATAAAGCCATTAAAAAGCTGGGTGGGGTGGAGAGCGGCCAGATAAAGGTGACCCCTGCCTTTAACCTCCCCGCAAAATATATTCTGCATACTGCCGGACCTGTATGGCAGGGCGGAGACAATGGAGAAAAGGAGCTCCTTGAGAACTGTTACAGGAACGCTCTCAGCACAGCAGAAAAATTAAAGTGCAAATCTGTAGCCTTTCCCCTAATCTCCTCCGGCAGCTACGGATATCCTAAGGACAAGGTTCTTAAGATTGCTGTGTCGGTTATAACAGATTTCCTGTCTGAAAGCGATATGACGGTATTCCTGGTAGTCTACGACAAGGAATCCTACAGCATCAGCGAAAAGCTTTTTTCCGACATTACGTCATTTATTGATGACGTATACGTAGGTGAGGCTGCACGCTTTGCTGTGTCCCCACCTATTCAGGGTCAGCTTGGTAATTCTGCTCCGGCACCGCGTATCAATCGGGCAGAAAGAGCCGCTGCAAAAAAGTCAAGAGATCTTGCAATAGAAAGTGTCTGTGTAGATGAGGATTTATCTCTTGATGAAATGCTCGGGAATATTGATGAGGGCTTTTGTCTGACCCTGCTCAGACTGATAGATGCAAAAGGGATGTCAGACGTAGAGTGCTATAAAAAAGCAAACGTTTCGAAGCAGACCTGGCATAAGATAATGAATGACAAAAACTACCGTCCCAGCAAAAACACGGTTATATCCTTTGCCATTGCTCTTGAGCTAACTCTAAGCGAAACGAAGGATCTTCTCGGACGGGTGGGATATGCCCTGTCAAGAAGCAGTAAATTCGATATAATCATCGAATACTTTATTACAAGAGGGATATATGACATTTTTGAGATAGACGAGACACTATTTAAATTTGATCAGGTTACTCTCGGCAGCTGACGGTAAATCACCGATTGACCAAACAGAAATACTTTTCCGCTATAATGTGACTGTAATCAGCAGTCACATTATTTTTTAAGGAGAGTAAAAACATGAAAAACGAAAAAAACAACATTACAGAGCTGGTATTCATAATTGACAGAAGCGGTTCTATGGCCGGTTTTGAAAAGGACACCGTAGGCGGATTCAACTCGATACTGAAGGAACAGAAGGAAAAAGACGGAAAGGTATATGTTTCCACAGTTTTCTTTGATAATGACAGTCAGGTAATACATGACAGACTTGACATAAACGATGTTGAGCCGCTGAAGGAAAAGGACTACCGCGTAGGAGGATGCACCGCCCTGCTCGATGCGCTTGGGGATGCGATACACCACATAGGTAATATACACAAGTATGCAAGACCGGAGGATGTACCGGATCACACTATGTTCGTGGTTACCACTGACGGACAGGAAAATGCAAGCCACAAATATTCTTCAGGAGATGTTAAGAAAAAGATACGCCGTCAGAGCGAAAAGTACGGATGGGAATTTCTCTTCCTTGCTGCAAATATTGATGCTGTTGAAACAGCGGAAAGCATCGGCATCAGAGGTGAGAGAGCCGCTAATTTCGGTCATACGGCAAAGGGTGTTAAAAGCTGTTACGCGGCAATGTCGGAGGCTATCTCCGCAGTAAGAGCGGAAAAATCTATTGATGGCTGTGCGTGGAAGAAAAAAATCAAATAATCAAAACGGAAAGAGGCTGTCGCAAGCGTGCTTGCGACAGCCTCTTTTTTCTATTATTTACTTTCTGAAAGCTTGCGTATGAATGCTGTGATCTCATTGCCCACAGCTATAAGCTCATCTGCAAACTCTTTAGCGGTAATTCTGAGAATTCCTGACAACACCGCAGAATACTGAAGCATTCTGTCTCCCGTGACCACCTTGACTGTGTAGTCCGGGCCAAGCTCGTGCATCATCTTTTCAATATATGCGTCAGCTGTCTCGTCTTCCTTTGTAAATACCACGCGGTATCCGTCCCTTATGAAATCAGATCCCACACCGTCCTTTACAAGGTAAGCGTCAAAAACCAATACTATCTCCGTCTTGGTATATGCCGCATAGCTGCTGAGCATATCCATAAGAGCATTTCTTGCCCCCTCAAGCTCAACGTCAGCTATTTCCTTAAGTGTATCCCAGGAATATATCAGATTGTATCCGTCGATTATAGTGAGATTTCTCGGCTCACGAAGCTTTTTGGGTCTTCTTTTTTCAGATTTGTCGGCAGAATTGATCTTTGGCTCACTGTACTGTCTGCGCTTGATAGGACCGAAGGTCCTCTGCATTATTGCCTCGACCTCTTTGTCAGTTATATCGTAACGTCGGGCGATCTTCTCCACCCTCGGGATCACTGCATCCGTTGCAGACGTCTTTTCCTCTTCAACTGTGAGGTGCTTATAGTCATCCACCTCATTCCACGGTACAACAAAGCCTGCACCGTGTGCACAGAAAACCGAATGAGGAGTGTTTGCAAGATCAGCCTCAGGATCGTATCCGAATTCAGAGATGACCTCATCGCTGTTGTGACAGGGCTTATATCCTCCGCTTACAAGTGAAAGACTTCCCTTTCCGCCGGTATAGGAAATAACGTCACGCACATAGCCGTGAAGTTCTGACACAGGTGCTGTGCCGCTGATAACGGTTCTGTCCTCTGAGGCAGATTCTATCTCAAATTCTGCAGATTTGTTCTGCAGGTCAGACATTGCCCTTCCCACGTGTCCCGAGGGAATATCAAGTCTGAAGCTGTAATAGGGCTCAAGAAGAATACATCCGCCCCTCATAAGGCCCTGTCTTACCGCACGGAAGGTTGCTTCTCTGAAGTCGCCGCTTTCTGTATGCTTCAGATGATCCTTGCCCGCAAGCAGTGTGATCTTGGTATCTGTAAGCAACGATCCCGTCAGCACACCTCTGTGCTTTTTACCGTAAAGATATGAGAGGATAAGCCTCTGCCAATTTATACTGAGGGTGTTTTCCGGGACACGGGTGTCAAATACAAGTCCTGTTCCCTCCGGCTGAGGCTCCAGCAACAGCTGTACCTCCGCATAGTGTCTCAGCGGCTCAAAGTGACCCACTCCTATAGCTTTTCCGGCTATTTTTTCTTTATAGAGTATCTTTCCCGCATCAAGGGTACATTCTATCGAGAATCGGTCTTTAATAAGTCTGAGAAGAAGCTCTGTCTGTATATCTCCCATAAGCCTTGCTTCTATCTGCTTGAGTTCCGAGTTCCAAAGAAGATGAAGAGACGGTTCCTCCTCCTCAAGCTCCTTCAGCTTTGTAAAATAAACCACCGGATCACATTCCGGCGGAAGCACGACTCTGTATGACAGCACCGGCTCAAGCAAAGGCCTGGACGTATCCCCCTCACTGCCGAGCCCCTGCCCTGCATAGCTTGCCGAAAGTCCCATAACAGCGCATATCTCACCGGCAGATGCAGAGTCGGTCTGCTCAAACTTATCGCCCGAATACAGCCTTATACCGTTTATCTTCTCGCTGAACTTTTCTCCGTCGGAAGAAATATAGCTGATCTCATCTCTTGCAGTGAGCTTTCCCGATGTGATCTTCATATATGTCAGACGGGTCCCGCCTGAATGAAGTATTTTATACACCTTTGCGCCAAAGCTCTCCGCAGGATATTCGGGTGACATAGTAAGCCGGTCAAGTGCATTAAGGAAAAACTCCACTCCCTCTGTTTTCAGTGCCGAACCGAAAAAGCAGGGGAACAGGCGTCTCTCTGCTATTTCTCTTGCAATATCCCCGTCGGATATTTCCTCACCCGAAAGAAAACTGTCGAGAAAATCCTCGTTCAGCATCGCCAGCTTTTCATCAAGCTCAGCCTTAGTCCCGAGCTCTTGGAAAGCGACACACCCGGAGGAAAGCCCGCGTGAAAGTTCTTCCTCGATCTCCTCCTTCAGCTTAAAGCAGATATCCGTCTTGTTGACGAATATAAAGGTAGGAACACCGTAATGCCGAAGCAACTGCCACAGAGTACGTGTGTGATTCTGTACTCCGTCAGGTGCGCTTATCACCAGAATTGCATAATCAAGAAGGGCGAGAGTTCTTTCCGTTTCTGCGGAAAAATCCACGTGTCCCGGCGTATCAAGAAGAATGAAATCAGTATTTCTGACAGTGAATCTTGCCTGTTTTGAGAAAACGGTTATTCCCCTTTCCCTCTCCACTGCATTTGTGTCAAGATATGTATTCTTATGATCTACTCTGCCAAGACTGCGTATTTTGCCCGACAGATACAGAAGGGCCTCGGAAAGAGTGGTCTTGCCCGCGTCAACGTGAGCAAGGATACCTACAGTTATTTTTTTGTTTAGAGTCACACTCTTCCCTCCCTTCAAACAGTTTAACTTTTATACCGTCATTTTTCTCAGTGCTGACTTATCGATAATTTTTACGCCTTTTCTTGAGACCTCAACAAATCCCTCTGCAGAAAAGTATTTCAGCATTCGGGACACTACCTCACGTGCGGAGCCCATGTATTTGGCTATCTGCTCCTGAGTAAGCGAAACAGTATCCGAGCCGGTCCTTGCCGCCTCATCCAAAAGAAAGACCGCAAGTCTCTTGTCAACACTCATAAACAGCATCTGCTGAACCGTCCACATTACGTCAGAAAATCTGCTTACCGCCGTCTCAAGAGTAAATATTTTAATATCTGTATTTTTCTCTGCTACGTATGAATAAGCCGGACCGGATATAATATAGCACTCACTGTCTTCCTCTGCATCAACGAATACGTCGAAGGTTATAGCACCGATAACGCAGGATGCAGAAAGCATACACATCTCGCCGCTGTGGATACGGTAAAGGGTGACGTCCTTACCCTCGTCTGACATAATATACAGTCTCAGGCATCCGTGTCTGACAAAGATAACACCGGAACACCCGTCGCCGCCGTGGACATTACTGCCCTTCATATATGACAGCGCTACTGAATTATCACAGATATACTCTCTGTCTTCCTCGCTTATATTTTTCCAAAAAGGAAATATCTCTGAGTATACCTTTTCATATTCTTCTCTCATCTTGTCACAGCTTTCGATTTTATTTGTCTTTAAAGTAATTGAACTTAACAGAGTCCCAACAAACGTTCAGACGCTCATCTATCTCACGGCTTCTCTCGGCAAGAAGCTCTCCGGGTACGTTATCCTTTGCGGAATAATACTGTCCGTCATACCAGCTTCTGTCAGAAAAAATAACGTATCCGCCACCGCTTGAAAAAGCATCGTTACCAATGTAATATCTGCCGTCTGTATCAAGCCCGAAGAGATTAGCTACTGTAGGCAGAATATCGTAGCTTGCTGTTACCTTATCAACGGTAGTTGGTACAAGTCCCTTTGAATAGATGACAAAGGGCACCTTGCTCATAAGGTTGCCGTCACTTGTGCCCTTGTATTTTTCAAGCAGGCCGTCGCCTGTCAAATAGTGGTCATAATGGTCGGTATAGAAAATAACGGCGGTGTTTTCGATCTTCCCGTCAGACTCAAGCTTTTCTATAAGATTCTTAATAAAAGTGTCAGTTTCATAGGCGTGACAAAGCGCCCACACGTATTCATCCTCCGCATCATCCGCCACACCGGCACGGATAATACTCTCATATTTTTTTACCGCCTCTCCGTCAGCAGTGTAAGGTCCGTGTCCGGTATAGGTGATGATAAAGGACATAAAGCTTATACCGTCAGGGGCAAACAGACCGTATGCCTCGGTTAGTGTAGAGTCCATATCAGCGTTACTGACTCCCATTTCCGCACCGCTGTAGTACTTACCGTATCCCCAATTCTCGTGCACCTCTCCGCGGTTATATATACCTCTTCCGCTTCGGTGAAAACTGTTTACAGAATACCCAAGTTCTCTGAAAAGTCCGGGGAGTGAATCGGGATATGCAGTATCTGTAAAATAACCTACCTTGGACGAGTTCATAGGAGACACCGTTCCGGTATTCACCACGTTCTCGGTATTGAAGGTGGCCGCCCAAAGATACTTAGGAGCATAGAATTCAGTAAAGTTTATTCCCTTCTGCATAAGAGAATAAAGGGTGGGCATTGCCGTCTCGTTAACCATCCAGGTGTCTATTGACTCAAGCTGGACGAGAATAAGATTCTTGCCTGAAAGCACACCGGTCATATCATTATCCGGATCTGCTGTCTTTGAAGAATAATATTCGTCAAGCTCAGACAACCGCTCTCTGTTTGTGAAAAGCTCCACGGCATCAATAAGTCCTGTGCTGACGTAGATATCTCTGTAAGTATAGTGATATAGACCGCACATATGAAGGCATATATGATAGTCTGAAAAATCGTCGTAATGATCGGCGGCAGTTTTGGTGCTTTCCCAGGTGATTCCGCCGCTCTCACCTTCAAAATACTTATCAGATAATATAAAAGCGCCGGTAAGTCCCACTACGACTACCAAAGCCGTCACCGCGAGACGAATAAGATACCTTTTTGTTTTTCCCAGAATAAGCGCCGCAATAACCGAAGCAATCACAGCAAGTATTACAGCGGCTATCAGCTTCCCAGAAATATCAAAGTATGACCAGTCGAAAAAGCCGGCACCCTCTCCCGCAAACATAACAGAGGAAAAAGACAGATACTGTCCGAAAAAGCTCTCAAGACAAGCGTGTACGATAACTATAACACCAAAAAAAGCGGTAGTAGCTATTACCCATATCCGTCTGACGATCCGGGGCATAGCTACAGAGGCACCTGCAATTACCGTTCCCCAGAAAAGCGAAAGAAGAAAAGGAACGTATGAAGGTACCGTGTGGGGATCGTTATGGGAATATACTATTCTGAAGGCAAGATCAAGTCCGATAAGACACAAAAGGTGAATAGATAAAGACACCGCATCTCTTAGTATCGGATGACCGTCTCCGAACAGAAACCTTTTCAGTCGCATTAATGCTTCCTTTCTGCGTTTTAATCCAAATAACGCATAATAAGAGTTATCATAATCCTGAGTCCGTCGCCTAAGCTGTCGGGATAAAAATATTCGCGCAATTTATGGGGATCGCCTGCCTTGCAAAGGCCGAGACATATTGAAGGTATACCGCAGCTCATAGGATAACGGCAGTCGGTACACGCCTTTGTGATTATAGGCTCAATACCAAAGTTGCGAAGTATCTCCTCATGCTCTTCTGTCATCAAGCGAACGGTTTCATCATCAACAGTGCGCCACAGAGGTCCCTTGCCCATACGGCATATCTCTACTCCCACCTCATCGGTACGGTAGCTTGCCGCTGTCTCGTCAAAAATAGCCTCAAGGTGCTCCTGATATTCTTTTATGTCGGAACGAACTTCAAAATCGAGGGTTGCCTTTTCGGCGATGATATTTCTCTTTGTACCGCCGGAAATGATGCCCGCGTTAAAGGTTGTAAGCTCAGACCCAAGCTCAGCAATATACTCTCTGCATTTATCCGATGCCTCACAGAGTATTCTTGACAGGATCTCGATAGCATTGGGTGTACCGAATGCCTCAAGCGCGTGTCCGCCGGGAGCGGTAACCGTTATCTGCTTTGATCTTATATTAACTGCATCCGGATATATAAACTCATAGGAACAGTCAAAACTGTAAAAGCGGTATACGTTTTCTGCTCCGATATCGTCGATCACCTTTACGATCCCCCGGCTACCGATCTCCTCGCATACTGTACAGACAAACATTATTCCGTACTCGCTGTCAAGGGGGAGATGCTCCGCCAGCCATTTTGCTCCATAGAGCATAACGGTAACGTTTGCGGTATCGTCACCTATACCGGGACAGTATACCACATCCCCTTCTCTTTCGATATTAAGAGGTATGTCGGTTGCAAATACAGTATCCATATGTGCGGAGAAAATTACCCATTTGCCGCTTCTGCCCTTGCAGGCAGGATAAATCACGTTGCCCATCTCATCGGTATACATACCTTCTGCACCGATGTCGCGCAACCACTCCATACATAATTCGGCACGTGCCGCTTCGCTGAGGCTCGGTGCGGGTACGGTAACCATTTTGTATGTAAAATCGATGAGAGCATCAATGTTATCCTTTACGAACTTTTCGTAATCCTGTTTCACAGTATCATCTCCTTAAAGAAAACATATAAAGTATTATACCACACTTTCATCCGATACGCAACACAAGTTGACACAAAGTGCCGGTGTCCGTCAGTGTCAAAAGCAAAAAACATATTGAAAAAATGCCGATTATATGGGATAATATGTAATATGATAAATATCGGTAACGGAGGTGCACATTTTGATCCGTGCGGTTTTACTTGATATAGACGATACCTTGCTCGATTTTGATGCTTATGTAAAGAATTCCATGAAAGATGGCTTTGATAAGTTCAGTCTGGCGGTATATGACGACAGTATGTTCAGGATATTCAAGCAAGTCAACTCAGAAATGTGGAAAAAGCTTGAGCGGGGAGAAATAACCTTTGAAGAACTGAAGTGTGACAGATGGAACAATGTATTTTCCGCACTGGGAATATCCTTTGACGGTCAGGTGTTTGAAAAGTATTTCAGAGACTGCCTCTTTGACAGCGCAATACTCATAGACGGAGCAAAAGATATTCTTGATTATTTGAGCGGAAAATATATCGTCTGTGCAGCCAGCAACGGGCCTTACGAGCAGCAGCTCAACCGACTTAAGGTCGGAGGCATATATTCTTATTTTTCAAATTATTTTATTTCTGAAAAAATCGGCGCTCAAAAGCCGTCTGAGGAATTCTTTAATTTTTGTATGAGAGAGCTAAACGATACTGCCGCTGTACGCGGTGAACAGCCTATCCTTCCGTCTGAAGTGATAATGATAGGAGATTCTCTTTCCTCAGATATGACGGGGGCTATAATCAGCGGCATAAGGACCTGCTTTTTCGACAAGCACGGTACCGGTAAAACAAATGGGATGCCGATCGATCATATCGTTGACCGTCTTGAGAATATCAGACAGTTTCTCTAAAAAACAAAGGCAAGTCTGCGGACTTGCCTTTGTCGTTTTTTTCAGAAATAAAGCTCGTTATTATATTTTGTGGGAAGGCCGTCGCTGTAAAGATGAGAGTCTGATGACAGAGTAAGCACCTTGGGAACACAGTAACCGCCGTTCTCTGTGAACTCTATAACGGTCATTCCGCTGTGGCACATATCAAAATGAGTTGAATACAGGGAATACGGAATATCAAGAACACAGCTCATAAATTCCATACCAAAGCCCTGGTGAGCAAAAAGAGCTATTCTCTGGTCGTTATGCTTTGTAACCTTATATCTGCAGTTCTGCCGGTCATGCTCATAACCAAGACCTGCAAGGAATTCGTCTATTGCACCGTAAGCACGGTTGATCTCCTTTTCGTATTCATATTCCGAAAACATAGGATGGTCAAACCAACGGTCGCCGAGATCTCTGACCTCCTTGCTGTTAAGCAGACGTGTCATCTCAGGAAGCTCGTATAACCAATATCCACCGTAGGACAGAGTTTCCCATGCGTAATTCTCATTTGCAAAATCAAGAAGCTCAGGCTTGAGCTTCAGCAGCTCACATGTAGGAGTTGCGGTAAGGATAGCACGGTTTGAGGTAGAGCTGTATACCTTGTCAAGTCCGTAACGTGCCAGACGTTTTGCCACAGCCTCTGCCTGACGTGCACCAAGGGGAGTAAGTGAATCGGGATTGTATATAGGATCACCGTGTCTGATGTAATAAAATATCATAATTAAGCACCTCGAAGACTTCATATCTTTTCCCGCATTGTATCACATAACTTACACAAAAGCAAGAGAGGAACAATAATTTGATATATATCTCTAACCTCAAGCTGGCTCGCGCCAACCACTAAAACAAAAAATAAAACCGAATGGATAAATCCATTCGGTTTTATTTGGTCTGAGTGACTGGACTTGAACCAGCGGCCTCTACCACCCCAAGGTAGCGCGCTCCCAGCTGCGCCACACCCAGATACGTCGCAGGCTCTCGCTTGCGACTGTTAGATTATAACACACTTTGAGGATTAAGTCAAGATGTTTTTTGCTTTTTTATAAGCAATTTTTTGTTTTTTTCGCCTTTTGTTATTTTATTCAAGTTCCTCACCTCTGGGCTTTTCGACCTGAGCAAGCTGAGCAGGAGTAGCGTACTTGAGAGTAAAGGAAAACTCACAGTATTCACCGTATACACTGTCAACAGAAAGATCTTCTCCATGGGCATTCATTATAGTCTTTGCAATAAAGAGCCCGAGTCCGGCACCGCTCTTATCAAGACCGCGGCTCTTATCGCTCTTATAAAAACGCTCAAACACGAAAGGAATATCTTCAAGAGGAATTCCCTGTCCCTCGTTATAGACACGCACCTTTATCTTCTTGTCTTCATCAAGAATGGATATACGGTAGCTGCCGCCATCACGTGAAAACTTTATTGCGTTATGACAAAGGTTATAGAATACCTGATGAACAGCATCCTTATCAGCATACGCCATCATTCTGTCATCAGTCACGTTGAACTCAACGTCAAGGCGCTTGGTATCTATCTGATTTTCAAAGGATATGAGTATCTGTCGTCCCATCTCGCAAATATCAAAGGGGACGGGAACGAATTTTCTGTCGCCTGCCTGTATCCTTGACAGATCAAGAAGGCTTGATACAAGGCGGGAAAGCCGCTTTACCTCTGCAGAGATTATCTCAAGATAGTATCCCTGTCTGTCGGGAGTTATAGTACCGTCGATTATACCGTCAACGAAGCCGGAGATAGTAGTCATGGGAGTACGGAGATCATGGGATACATTCGCAAGGAAGGTACTGCGCAGATCCTCAAGCTTTTCAAGAGATGCCGCCATATTATTGAAAGCGGTGGCAAGCTCGGCAACTTCGTCATGTCCCTGTACCGGAACTCTCACGTCAAAATGCCCCTGCGAGAATTTCTTTGCCGCATTGCTCATACGGCGCATAGGGCCGATAACACGTT
>JAFQUL010000206.1 GCA_017408535.1 Clostridia bacterium | reverse complement strand
CCGAATAAAAGACAAGCTCCCCGCAGAAGGTCTGCGGGGAGCTGTTTTTTATATGCTCAGTGTTTTCTGCAGGATCAATAATCCATCTTTTCTATCTCAAGTTCGAGAAGCTTCAATAATCCCGGGAGAGTACGTTCAATCTTTGCATAGTTGCTGGCAAAGGTCTTTTTTCTGTCACCTATTGGAGATCTCATTACCTGAGCGGCAGGAAGCGACATAATACCGCCGTATATCCAGCAGGAATCAACGGTCACATTTGCAGTGATCATATCAAGCATCTGTCTTGACTGAGGGTCATTTGCATATCTGCCCTTAAGAACAATGTCGTAATAAACTGGATGAAGGCTCTTATATGACTCGTATGCCATTGCCTCCAGCACTGCTCCGCTCATCACGGGGTCTTTGACTGTGATAGGGATCATAAATACCGAATACTGGTCGTGGGGATAGGTATAATACTCCTTCTGCTTTTCGTCAAACTTGGGGGTAGGAAGTATACCGTAGTCGTCCTGCATATTTCTGAATGCGGCAGTCTCTGCGCCGAGGAGCTCCCGAATATTAAATAGAGCATCGCCATTCGCAAAGATACCGTTGTAGTCAGCACTGCCGTTATGAGAAGCGGTTTCCATATTGTAAGATCCGTAGTTCTCATATATCAGACTAAAGATCTTATCGTAGGCAACGGATATCTTCTCTTTATCCCCGGTATCCAGCTCAAACCATCCGTCCTCTGTCTTGGACAGTATATTCATATCAAAGCTGCTCCAGAAGACGTCGACGTTTACGTAATTATCAATTAGAATACCGTAAGTATCCTCATCGTCTCTTAAATTGTTTCCGTTTTTGTCCACGTAAACACCGCTTGCCGTTTCAGCAAGATAATCCATAGTCCAGCGGCCGTCTTTTACAACCGTATACAAATCCTCAAGTTGGTTTGCCTCGGCCAGGCCCTTATTGTAATAGGTCACAAACATAAGGCGGGTAAGAGAAAGCGCAGGTGCTCCGGTAATACAGTAAAGCCGGTCGTTCATAATAGCATTATCTATCCAGTACTGAGCCCACCAGGGCTTGGTAATGTCGAGATGATCGTCTATTCCGTTATCAAGCAAATTATATACAAGTCCCTGAAGTATCATGGGTGCACCGTAATAAACCGATGCGGCAACGATATCGTAGGTCTGGTCGTCCGAATGGACCATAATGTCGACCTTTTCCTGAAGCGCAATGTGCTCGTGGGCTCTCTCCTCGGTTATCTCCACTCCGAGAAGCTGCTGTACCACAAGGTTTCTGTTGTAGATGGCATCGTTTACCGGGTCGTTGGTAAATTCCTCAACCCACATTTCATTCTCACCGGTATGTTCCGGATTGCTCCTCGAAAGGATATGTATCTCGGCACCACCGTAATCAAGAGCCTCAAGGTCACTGTCCATAGGTTCAAGATACGTTGTACTTTCGTTATTACTCACAGTGGTCTCTGCCGTGACCGGTTTTTTATTATCGGTCACAATGGGATCTCCGTCGCCGGAGCAGGATACAAGACAACTTAAAAGCATAACTATCGCTATGACAACAGCAAAAATTCTTTTCATAACAGATCTCCTTATGCAGGATTTTTTTAATTGTAGCATAACACTTGTGAGAAGTCAATCCCTCGAGTGTCTTTACTTAACAGAAAAATAAGCTCCCTGATGAAAACCTACAGGGAGCTATTTTTTATATACTCAGAGTATTTCTGTGGGATCAATAATCCAGCTTTTCGATATCTGACCTCATCTGCTTAAGCATGAAAGGAAGCATTCTTTCAAGCTGTGCGTAAGCGGTAGCAAAGGATCTCGACTGTTCGCCGATAAGATCTCTCATTACCTTTGCGGCGGGAATACCGAGCTGACGGCCGTAGATCCAGGCGGGATCAACTGTAATATTTGAAGTTATCATATCAAGCATCTGTCTTGACTGAGGATCGTTTGCATATCTACCTTTGAGAACCACATCGTAGTATACAGGATGAAGATTCTTATATGACTCGTATGCCATAGCCTCAAGCACCGCACCGCTCATCTCCTGATCCTTAACGGTGATGGGGATCATAAATATAGTATACTGGTCGTGAGCGTAGGTAAAGTACTGCTCCTGCTTTTCGTCAAACTTGGGGGTGGGAAGTATGCCGTACTCATCCTGCATATTTCTGAAATCCTTACTCTCTGCATAGATAAGCTCAAGGGGAGCAAACAGTGCATTACCGTCAGAGAATCTGTCGTCAAAGTGACTGCCGGCACTGTCTTCCTTAAGGGGACCCATATTGTAGGAGCCGGTGTTTTCATAAATGAGATTATATATCTTATCAAAGGCGGTAGAGATCTTTTCCTTTTCGCCGGTTGCCATCTCAAACCAGCCGTCCTCATCCTTGACCATCATATGCATATCAAAGCTGCTCCAGAAGATATCTACGTTTACATAGTTATCGATAAAGATGCCGTAGGTATCCTCCTCGTCTCTTATGGTATTACCGTTGTTGTCGGTATAGATACCGCTTACCGCTTCTGCCAGATAGTCCATAGTCCAGCGACCCTCGGTTACTACTGTGTAAAGATCCTCCAGCTTGTAAGTCTCTGCCAGCTGCTTGTTATAATAAGTAACGAACATAAGACGGGTAAGGGAAAGTGCGGGCGCACCGGTTATGCAGTAAAGACGTTCGCCCGTTTCTGCCTCGTCTATCCAGTACTGTGCCCACCAGGGTTTGGTGGGATCGAGATAATTCTCAATACCGTTATCGTACAGATTGTACATCAGGCCCTCATTTATCATAGGTGAGCCGTATGCCACAGAAGCCGCAACGATATCGTAGGTCTGGTCGTCAGAATGAACCATCAGCTCTACCTTTTCCTGAAGCTCAGTGAATTCTCCTGCTCTCTCCTCACGTATCTCGACGCCGAGAAGCTCCTGTACCACAAGGTTTCTGTTGTAGATAGCATCGTTTACCGGATCGTTGGTAAATTCCTCTACCCACATTTCATTCTCACCTGTATGACCTTTTTCTTTTCTTGAGATGATGTTGATAACCTCTCCGCCGTAGTCAAGGTCGGCAAGCTCCTGATCCATAGGCTCAAGATAGGTGGTTATTGCGTTTGGATCTGCCGTGGTATCAGCTGCAGTAGTACCGGCGGCGGTGGTGTCATTTGAGGGACCGTCGGGTTTGTTTTCGCCTGTGCAGGCAGCAAGACAGCCGAGAATCATAACAGAAAGTAAAAGCAGTGATATGATCCGTTTCATTTGTTTTCTCCTTATGTAAAAAATTTATTGATATCAGTCGCAAAGATGGTCAAGAACCGCATCAACGCCCTTCTTTATCGGCGCTATATCGATTACCGTGACGAAGGCAAAGCTTGATTTGATAGCACCGAGAAGACGGTCATTCGGTGCCGGCTTTCTCTCGGGATCACGGCCGACTCTCTTACAGGTGTCCCCCGGGTACTTGTTACCGAAGCGGAAGATAAGATCGTCGGCGTATGCCTTTACAGTCTCGTAGGGGCGAACTGCGTTCGCCTACGGGTTTTATATCATTTCGAAAATATATATCAAATCCGTAGGGCGGGGGCTTGCTCCCGCCGTAGTTCTACGGATTAAAATACAAAAATAGACCTCTGGCAACCTACGGACCGCCGATTGAATTACCGTTGGTAATTCACCGGACTGTCCGAAAAGTCATAACCACCGGCTAAGCCGGTGGCTTGCTCAGCCCTATAAGGGCATATTACCGGCGGGGCTGAAAGCCCACTGAAATATTCGACACTTGCAAAATTGCCCTACCACCACAAATGTGATAAAAACTCAATCAACGCCTT
>JAFQUL010000027.1 GCA_017408535.1 Clostridia bacterium | reverse complement strand
CGGTCTGAAAACCGCCATTTTGGGCATTGAAATGCCCAAAAACATCAAACGTCCGCATCAAATTACTTCGTAATTTACGAAAATTTCTCCTTTCGGAGAGATTTTCGTGGGGGGTGATCGCTTAACGCGACACCCCCTTTTTATATATAGAAAACCACCAGCAGTGCGGTTCCAAAAAGTTTTAACTTTGAACAGTTGTTTATCAGAGCAAAACGAGTAGTCAAGAAGTCTTCTCCTGCGTGAGACCACGGGAGATCCGAAGAATTTCTGTGGTGGATGAGGAGTTACCTTGCGTTAAGGATACCTTATTCGCCAACAACCTGCGGGAGGATTGAATTACCGCAAGGTAATTCTTGCCCCGCCATACGTTATACAATATGTCGTAAAGGAAATATCCCGCACATATTGTAGGGACAGGCGTCCCCGACTGTCCGAGGTTTGAGGGTGCATATAATCAAATTATAACCCAAAATTGTAGTTGCACCCTCTCACGAAAATTTCCTCAGGTGATACCGTCACCTGTTTCGCATACGCGAAAACGGAAATTTTCCTGTAGAGAGAGAAATACAGAATTAAACCTTTATTAAGATGATCATACGCTGTAATACGTAAGGTTTTTATTGATTTGAACGCAGGACTATGGTATAATATAGGAAATAAAACACGGAGGATAAACACATGGCTATTACAAAGGTACAGGTTAATACAGAATACGGAAAATGTGTGCTTGAAGAATCTCGTGTCGTGCTGACACTGCCCGGGGCAGGGGAGAATGCAAAGCCGATTTGCCGGTTCGTACATATTTCAGATTCTCATATGGTGGTCAGCCGCCCTGAGGATAGCCCTGAAATAATAGAAAAAGTTGCACATACACGTAAGTTCTGGAATCAGTTTACAGACATACGTGCCGAGCTTCCTGACGGCAGTGAAAGACGGCTCGATCTTATGGAGGTCAATTATGCCGTTGCCGAACGTATCCGCGAACTTTCACCCGACGGGGTATTTATAACCGGAGATGCGGTGGATAATCCCTCAGTTTCAAACTATATCACCCTTGGAGAATATATGGATTCTCTCGGTACTAAGTGTTTCATCTCTCTCGGTAATCACGATTGCCCGGAGGAGGATTCGGACGACAGTACAAGAGCGGCCTATGACAGCGTTATGGGAAAAAGAGATGACGTTATGATAGACACTGTATGCGGTATCGATATCGTATCTGTCTTTGACGGCTACGGTACCGTTACCGCCAAAGAGACGGAAATACTGAGAAAACAGCTGGAGAGAGGAAGACCCACTGTGGTGCTTCTTCACGCACCCGTCAAGACCCTGTCTGTAGAAGAGCCTGCCCGCCGTTCCTGGGGGGACGATCTGTCTCACTGGATAGTCGGCTCTGATGGTCAGAGCCAGGAGTGCCTCGATTTTGTCCGCCTTATCAATGAGAATAAGGATAATATCCTTGCCGTCTTTTCCGGTCACGTTCACCTTGCTTCCGGCGGCGGTGAGGCAGAGGATCAGGGCGAGAGCTTTTCTGAGGATGAGGTGCTTCAGTATACCGCACATCCCGCGTTTATGGGCTTTCTTCGTGTGATAGACATTGTGGGATAATACTATAATATGGGTATAGATGAATGAAAAGAATATTTTCAATTGTCCTCATCATCTCCATGTTGGCGGCGATCCTTGCAGGATGTGCCTCCGACGGGGACAATGTATCTGATACCAAAAATCCCTCAAGCGGCAATTCTGCTGATACTACGGGGGCGAGTGACAATATAACCACCTATCTTGAGCCTATGGATCCCGCACTTACAGAGCTCGACTTTGGCGAAGAGGAATTTATTATCCTTACCCGCGCCAGCGGCGAGGATGAAAACAATCCGCAGAAATGGGCGGATCAGGCAGGTGCTGCCGAGATATATGCAGACGAGCTTACCAATGATCCGATAAACGATGCTATCTACAATTGCACTCAGCGGGTAAACGAGCTTCTCGGTATCCGTCTCAGAGAAATACAGGTTAGCAGCGACAAGGTCAATGACGAGGTTTCGGTGGCTATCGGCTCGGGTGATGACAGCTACGATCTCGTGGCTACCTCGGTAATAGACGGTACACCTATGGTCAAGCAGGGTTATATGTATAACCTTTACGATAACGGTATAGATACCTATCTCGACCCCTCAAAGCCTTGGTGGGCGCAGTATTGGATCGAGCAGGCTGAGCTTGGAGAGGAGCGTCTGTACAGTATAACCGGTGCCCCTTGCCTCTCGCTTAACAGATTTATTTTTGTTACCTACTACAATAAGGATCTTGGCACCGATCTCGGTGTTGAAGATCTCTATACTGTTGTAAATGAGGGCAGATGGACCCTTGACTATATCTCTGAACTTATCCCCTCCGTATACCTTTCTCTTGACGGTGACGATGTAAGGGATGAGGAGGACCGTTACGGTCTCGCGATGAACCATTATGAATGCTGCGATATTTTCTGGAGCAGCTGTGATCTCAGCCTTTTGAGTAAGGATGAGGACGGATGGTTTGAGGCAAATTCCGGGCAGAGAGAAAAGCTCTCTACCGTTTTTGACAAGGTATACGCTCTTCTTTACGATAATGTTGGTACCTACGATTTTATTGATTCCGCCGGATTCGAACCTGCCAGCGAGATGTTTGCCTCCGGTAATATTTTGCTTGCATTCCTGCACCTCAGCTATGCAGAGAAACCGAGCCTCAGAAATATGCAGGATGAGTACGGTATCCTCCCCAGCCCCAAGTACGATGAAAATCAGAAGGAGTATTTCTCCTACGCTCACGACCAGTACAGCGTGATGATGGTGCCGAATACCGTAGCAGATCCCGGTAGAAGCGGTGCAGTAATGGAGGCTCTCGCTTACGAGTCCTACAAAGAGGTACAGCCCGTTTACTACGATAAGGTGCTTAAGGGCAGATACGCCAATGACCCCCAGTCAAGACAGATGCTGGATACTATCACTCAGAATATTAAGATAGACGCATCCTGGATCTACGGACGTGATCTGGGTATGCCTGCCGCAAGCGTAATGCGTGATCTGCTCTATGGTAAGAGCACGTCATTTGCATCAGAGTATACCAAGGTACAGAAAATGCTTCCGTTATTTCTCAAGTTATTCAGAGCTGAGATTGAGAAGCTTGACGTCTGACAGGTAAAATGGTAAAACACAATAATAAAAACGGCATACGGATTTTCCCCGTATGCCGTTTCTATCATTGTATGCACGTCTGAACCGTGACGTTCGGGATAATATCATCTTAATATGCAGACTTGTTATTAACTGCAAAATACGGTTGACCGCGGGAGATCAAAATACGAAATTGCCGTTTTTGAATATGGGATGGCGGGTGCCGTCCTTCTTTATTCCGGTTATCTCCATATCGGCAGTACCGAACATAAAGTCCACGTGGTTGGCGGAATGATTGCCGCCGCGCTCAAGAAGCTCGTCACGTTCAAGTAGCTCGCCACCCTTTACCGTGTTGGGGTAACAGTCGCCCAGTGCCAGATGGCAGGATGCATTTTCGTCAAAGAGGGTATTGTAGTAGAGTATCTTCTGGTTTGAAATAGGAGAATCATAGGGAATCAGCGCTATCTCGCCCAGACGTCTTGAGCCCTCGTCGGTGTCAAGAAGTCTTGCAAGTGCGTCATAACCCTCCTCGGCAGAGAAATCCACTACCGCACCGTACTTGAAGGTGAGAGAAAAATTGTTTATCATATTGCCCTGGTAGGAAAGGGGCAGGGAAGAGCATACCTTTCCGTCGGTACGGCGGCAATGGGGCATGGTGAACAGCTCCTCGGTGGGCATATTGGGAAAGTAGAAATATCCGTCTGACGAAAGATCGCTTCCGCCGCACCAGATATGATCCTCCGGCATACCGATCCTGATATCTGTGCCGAGGGAGTTTTTACACTCGATCACGTCAAAGGCAAAATCATTGAGTATCTTTGATCTTGCCTTAAGGCTCTTGTCATGCTCAAGCCAAAGGTCAGTGCTGTCGGCACCGCCGCCTATTCTCACCGTCTCGAAGATAGCGTCCCACAGCATATCCACCGCCGCCTCGGGCTCGGCTTCCGGGAATACCTTGGCAGCCCATTCGGGAATGGGGTAGGCGACCAGAGTCCAGCGGATGTCGCCTGCATCCATAAGCTTATAATATTCCTTAAAGGCCTCGTGACGGGCTCTTGTTGCCGCAAGCAGCTTTTCACCGGGAACACCACGGTTGATGTCGGGGTCCTCTGCGAGAATGGATATCATAGCACCCTTTCTGCGGCCGTAGTGGGTACGCTTTTCCACCTCCCACGGCGGTACCGTCTCAAAAATGCTGATGTCGGAGTTGATATACTTGATCCTCTGTGCCTTGGGATCAATGTAGTTCATAATGACCTCTCTCGCTCCTGCGGCATAGGCCTCCTCCATTATCATACGTCCAAAGGCGGCACACTCAACGGGGCAGGTGAGAAAGACCTCCTGGCCACGGGATACGTTAACGCCCATTTTTACTGTCAGACGGGCATATTCTCTGAGCTTTTCATTAAAATTCATTATCTGTATCTCCATTTCTGTTTATCTGTTAAAGAAACGGACTGCCCTTTGTGGGAGCAGTCCGCTTTATAATTTTTATAATTATTTCTGATTCATATCCTTTACCACAACGTCGTGAGCGCCGCCCTCAACGATGGAAACGCTGCTGACCAGAGTGAGCTTGGCCTTTTCCTGAAGCTCAGCGATGGTAAGCGCGCCGCAGTTGCACATAGTGGAGCGAACCTTTGAAAGAGTGGTGGAAAGGTTGTCGTGAAGAGAGCCTGCGTAAGGAACGTAGCAGTCAACACCCTCAACGAAGGAAAGCTTAGCCGCGCCGCCGAGATCGTATCTCTGCCAGTTGCGTGCGCGTGCGCTACCCTCGCCCCAGTACTCCTTCATATAGTTGCCGTTTATCATGACTTTGTTGGTGGGGCTCTCGTCAAATCTTGCGAAATATCTGCCGAGCATACAGAAGTCACAGCCCATAGCAAGAGCAAGAGTTACGTGATAGTCGTGAACGATACCGCCGTCAGAGCAGATCGGAATGTAAACACCGGTCTCACGGAAATACTCGTCACGTGCCTCTGCAACGTCGATGACCGCAGTAGCCTGTCCGCGGCCGATACCCTTGGTCTCACGGGTGATGCAGATAGAGCCGCCGCCGATACCGATCTTGACAAAGTCAGCACCTGCCTCAGCGAGAAATCTGAAGCCGTCCTTGTCAACTACGTTGCCGGCACCTATCTTAACGGTGTCGCCGTAGTTCTCACGAACGTACTTGATAACTATTCTCTGCCACTCGGTAAAGCCCTCGCTTGAGTCGATGCAGAGGACGTCAACACCTGCATCAATAAGGGCGGGGATACGCTCAGCGTAGTCACGGGTATTGATACCTGCACCTACAACATATCTCTTATGTGCGTCAAGAAGCTCGGTGGGATTCTCCTTGTGCTGCTCGTAGTCCTTACGGAAAACGAAAGCAACCAGCTTCTGTTCCTCATCGATTATGGGAAGGGAGTTGAGTTTGTGATCCCAGATAACGTCATTCGCCTCTTTAAGAGTGATGCCCTCGCGTGCGGTGATGAGTTTGTCAAAGGGAGTCATAAAGGTCGACACCTTCTCATCGGGGGACATACGGCTTACGCGGTAGTCACGGCCGGTAACTATACCAACCAGCTTGCCGTTTGCAGTACCGTCCTCGGTAACAGCGATGGTGGAGTGACCGAGACGCTCCTTAAGCTCAACAACGTCAGCCAGAGTCTGGTCGGGACGGATATTGGAGTCTGACTTAACAAAGCCTGCCTTGTAGTTCTTGGCACGGCGAACCATATTGGCCTGATCCTCAATAGACTGAGAACCGTAGATAAAGGAAACGCCGCCCTCCTTTGCAAGAGCTACAGCCATATTATCGTCAGAAACAGACTGCATTATTGCGGAAACCAGGGGAATGTTCATAGAGAGCGCAGGCTCTTCGCCGCGCTTGAATTTAACAAGGGGTGTTCTGAGAGAAACGTTGTCCGGTATGCAGTCAGGTCCTGAGTAACCGGGAATAAGCAGATATTCACTGAATGTGCGGGACGGTTCGTCGTAATAGTATGCCATAAGTCCTCCTCTGTAAGTATATATATTAAGAAATTTATTAAACTGTAAAAGATAAATTATTAAGATATTATATCAAATAAACCGCGTAAAATCAATATATTTACCGGGGCTTTAACAAAAATTATTTGACGAAAATTATCGGTATTTTCCCGTCAGCTTTCGGCATTTTCCATATCCGCCTTGCTTCTTACCAGAAAAGCATTGGGAAGGGGACGTCCGTAGGCAGGATTAAGGGAGCAGTTTTTGGTTATGACCTCATCTTTATATGCAAGAACACTGCTGGCTCCGCCGTCACAGCAGGCAGCGTTTATAATGCCGTATTCAAGAAGTATTTCAGCCATATCACCAACGGTACAGCCGATGGAATGCGTCACGTCACGGCCGTCGATAACGAGGAAAGCAATGACACCATCCTCTCTCTGGCCGATCGCGGTGCGGGGGTGAAGACCGTAGCCGGCTGAGCCCTTGACCTGTGCCTCTCCGTCAGCGATAAGCACGGGGCCGAACTGTATGCCGTCTCTGATGTTATAGCCCTTCCATATCGAAATATTGCCTACGACCAGCTTGTTGTCCTCAGTGAGGACGATACTGCCGTAATAGTTTGCGTAATTACCCCAATAGTTGCCCATAGAACAGGAGAGGCCTACTACTGTTCCACCGTCACCGTTTTCATAGGGATCGTCAAAGCCGCTGGCGTTTATACCGGCAACAGCACCGTAGTGCTCCATCATGGCTCTTATTCTGAGTCCCTTCTCTCCGGGGTAGGGGGTCGCACCCACGTATACTCTTGCAGGATCGTCAATGAGCATTATCTTTCCCTTGAATGAGCCGCGTGAGATCTCAGATACTATAAGTCCCTCTTCGATATCGTTTATCAGCACCGTGTTGCCG
>JAFQUL010000026.1 GCA_017408535.1 Clostridia bacterium | reverse complement strand
TTATCGTGGAGATTTTCAAGAAGTGAAAGCTGTATTTTCATTACTCGATCATCATTCATAATATCAAGTACATCTATTAAAAAATCCTCGTATTCTTTACTAAGGGCAGAAAAACCCTTCTGTTTTTTATGAAAATATTTCTCGTACAAATAGTTGATACGTTTATCCTTTGAAGTACTGTCAAAGCCGCATAATATATCCATCGAAATGTGAAAAATCGAACATATTTTAGCAACAGTTGCAATATCGGGTGCTGCGATATTATTTTCATATCTTGAGACCATTTGCGGAGATATAAACAGTAAATCCGCAAGCTCGTTCTGTGTCATTTTAAACTCTTTCCTAAAGAGTTTTATGTTTTTTCCTATCGTTTCATAGATCATAGCTACACCGCCTTTCTTTGATAAAAGTATACAACAAAACATTCTTCAAGTCTACGTACTACCACGTAAATTCATTTGCATAAGACTTGAAATAACCATAAAACAACGCCGAAAGCTATTAACTAAAATGTCTTTCGGCGTTATTGCTATTCACTTTATAAAATTGCTCTATCGGCAGGTACGCCAAGTTATACTTCTTTTTGATCACCCGAGTGACTTGACTTTTTTTGCATCCCGTTTTCTCTGATAAAGTATGGTCCAATTTATCGCCGCCTGCACGGCTCTGAAAAGATTATAGCAGTATATAATGACAAAATTGACGTTATTCGGTTCCTTCACACAGATCAAAATCCACATTACGACACCGATCGAGCAGGAGACAGTATTTAAATACTGACCTTCAATAAATCGAAGAGCGATTAGGACGGAGATCAAAAGTCCCAAAACGAAGGTAAAGCTGTCAAGCAGTGCCATATTGCCCTTAAAGAATATCCCGAGTCCGAAATAACAGCCGGCCCACACGGGGAAGATGACTACGATGGATAAAACACGCTGCCACCAATTCATTCGGATCAGCTCAGATTTCGTTTTATCCGTTTTGTGCTTGCTCCAAACGAAGAAGGAAAAAATCTGAATGGGCATTGAGATGAGAAATGCGTTTGCCGCCGAGAAATAGACACCCTCAAGCATATAAGCTATAGTATAAAGCACGCAGTTGGGAGCGCCCACAAGAAAAGCAAACCTGTTGGCGCGAACCGACATGATCAGCACCACAAGAGTGATAAGTGTAGGCAGAGTCTTGATGAACGACTGTTTATTGATGATAGCAAATACGACGATCATTATCCCCGCAAGAAAGGTGGGTATGTAATCGATGAATAGCTCTTTTTTTGTGATCCTATTTTTGATAAAAATCTTCCTTTACCGCATAATGCTTAAATTATACATCCAAAACGTAGATTGTGCAACCGATAAACACAAAAACGGGAAGTAAATGCCGATATTTTATAGTTTATCAGAGAAAGCTTGTATATTTTCCTTCTTGATTTGTCGACGCATATAGCATTCGGGTTTAGTGCGTGTTTAGAACTGCAACATTGAGGTGTAAAATCCTGTAAGCACACAAAGTAGAGAAAAAGCCGATACGGAAATTAATCCATATCGGCTTTTTTTACTGTCCTTTAGGACCTGTAGCTAACCCGATCGGTTTTATTTAATTATATCTGCTTAGAATTGAAAGCGCCTTATCTATTTCAGCTTTGGTATTGAAATAGCCAAGGCTGACACGGACGGATCCGCCATCACCGCTTCCTATTGTTTTATGGGCAAGGGGTGAACAATGATAACCGCTTCTTACGCAGATATTATTATCCGCCAGATAACGGCCTATCTCTGACGGAGCGTGGTATCTGTGCCCAAAGGATACGATACCACCACTTTCAAGAACATTGCCGTATATCCGTATGTTTTTTATGCTTCCAAGGCCCTCGGCAAAACGGTTTTTCAGAAGGTTTTCCTTATGTCCTATTTCCTCCACCGTTATTCTTTTTATAAAGTCAACGGCAGTATCCAGTGCCGCAATTCCGGGGGTGTTTGCTGTTCCTGCCTCATATCTGTCAGGAAGAAACGTCGGCATTGCTTTATCGTGCGAATTTGTTCCGCCGCCACCCTCTATTACGGTATTACCGGATAGAGTGTCACAGTTTATTATAAAGCCAACACCCTGAATACCGTAAAGGCCTTTGTGCGCAGGGGCACACAAAGCAGAAATTTTACCTGTGTCGAGGCGGTAGGGATAAACTCCTGAACTCTGAGAAGCATCACATATAAGCTTAAGTCCGTGGGCTGCGGCATAATCGGCAATTGTGTCAATGGGCAGGGTAATTGATGTGATATTAGAGTAATGGTTTGCCACGATTAAAGAAGTGTTAGGTCTTATGAGCTTATTTATTGAATCGATGACCTCTTCCTTACTGCCGCTTTTATATATACTGTAGCTGATAAGTCCGTCCTCTGCGAGCTTATGTATCGGACGGAGCACGGCATTATGCTCTATATCGCTTATCAGCACATGACAACCTTTTTTTATCCTTGCTTTTAATGCCATATTCAGTGCATACGTTGCGTTATAAGTGAATGTGATCGCCTCGGGGTGTGAAAAGCCGTAGAGATCGGCAAGCTTTTCTCTGCAGCTGTATATCTTTCTTGCCGCATCTATCGAAAGCTTATGGTCACTTCTTCCGGGGTTTCCGCAATATTTGTCGAGGCACCGGGATATCTCGGAATATACTGCGGACGGCTTGGGGAAGGATGTTGCGGCATTGTCAAAGTAAATCAAGTAAGATCAGTCCTTAAATTGCCAGTATTTTGTAATTCACGTCTGTGTATTGTAATGCTTTGCTTGCGGAGCTTGTGCGGGAACAGGGTATTTCTATGCCGTAAGTACAGCCTTTTTCCGTTAAAGAAGGATCAAGCTTTTCCAGCTCGGTTTTTATGTTTTTGTTGCTCAACAAGCGTTCAAGCTTTATTGCGTCGGTTACAGAACCCACGGCAACAACACATCGTTTCATTTCAGTACCTTCTTTCTGTTTGAAAATTACCCTGTTATATTTTATGTTCTCTACCTATTCTCGGTGAATAGAATAAGCGGTAACCGAGCTTCGGTTACCGCTTTTAATATCATATTATTCAGTCGTCTTTTTCTTCTTCGTTCTGAGGTTCTTGCCCTATAGCAGAAAATGCAATATCTATCGGTTCAAAGTCCTCTTTGCTTCCGGATTTGCGTTTCGGCTTCCTTTTTAGGGGGTCATACATAAATTTTCTGCAGGAGAATCTTGCACCAACAACCCCCTTGTAAGCACATAAAAACTCACTCTCGGTAATAAGTTCAGAGGCATGCTCACAGAAAGCACAGAATTTTTCAATTTCCCAAGTGTCTCTTTGCTTTTTCATTTTTACACATCCTTTTTCTCCTGTTAACGACATTATAACACATATTTTTTCTCTTTTCAAGTTTCGATATAATAAAAGAGACCGTAAAGAGTATTAAAACCGCCAAGACCAATACCTGCCCATTATTCCCGCATACATATGAAAATACAGAAAGACTGCTTTTCTTCGGTACCGGGAATAGGTTTGCGGCAAAAAATACGACTAAAAAATTGAAAAGTCCGGATAGCAGCTTCACAGTAAAGTATTTTCCCATTTTCAGACCTGTGCCTGAGGTAAAGCTGAGCAGCTGCATATGAACTGACATTCCCGCCCATCCCACGGAAAACGCCGCTACGGCGGCCGACACCGGATAAGACAGCTTTGCGGCCTCTGTTGCTCCGCAGGAGACTTCAAGTAAAACTGCTGATACCAGTTTAACTGTCCGACTTGGCACAATGGCTCCGATGCTCTGAACGGTAAAATAAAAAAAGATAACAAATCCGCAAACAGAGAGAACGGAAAGGGATGCGTCGCTGATACTTTTGGCTATGTCCGGGTTGCTGTGATCCGAAAAGCTTCTCTTTTGCTCAGGTGACTTGCCCAGACCAAGGATAATACCCGCGGTAATTGATACTACTATTTGAGAAAAATATATCAGAGCCCCGATAGCGGCGCTGCCGAGAATAACGTTTCCCACAGCACCTATTGCAAAGGCAGGACCGGTGTTGTTTGTAAATGCGATAAGCCGTTCGGCCTCCTCCTTTGAAATCAGTTCTTTTTTATAGAGATCTACCGCTATCTTTCCGCCAATGGGAAAGCCGCATAGCATGCCGAATACCAGGGCACTAAGTGATACCGTGCTTATACCAAAGAGTCTTGCCACAGGCGAAAAAAATCCTTTCCCGCCGCCTTTTTGACTGTATGATGTAATTATACCTGTCAATACGGTAAACGGAAACAGAGAAGGGATTATTGTGTTACCGCATATCATTAGTGCTTCGCGCACGTATGTGATTGTCTCCGATGTATGTAATAACGCCGAAAAAAACAGGACAGATGCAAGTATCGGTATAAAACGGCAGGATTTGTTTGAATTTATAGCTATCACCACGCATAAAAATAATGTGATCTTACGGTCAATTATATTATTTTAAGTGGGATGATATTACGTATGGCAAACAGTAAACGGAAAGAAAAAAAAGGGCTCAAGGAAGCTGTCAAGCGCATGATGACCGCCTTTGATATTCCTCCCGTGTCGGCGGGACTTGAGTCCCGTATTGAGATGTGCGGAAGAAGAAAAATAGCGGTAGACGGGTGTATCGGAGTAAACGAGTATACCGGAGAATGTCTGAGTCTTATACTGTGTGACGGAGAAATGTACATTTGTGGAGAAGAAATGATACTTTCAAAATACGGTGAAGGTCGTGTTACTGTTGATGGATGGATAATTTCGGTTAATTTTGAGTTTTCCGACAAAGGTAAGGGAGGGAACGGATAATGCTGTTCTTTTTGTACTTCTTTCTCGGAAAAAAGAAAATAAGAGTAGTGTCAGATGCAATAGAAAGAGTGATAAGCAAAATAATAAAAAGCGGTGTCAATTTGAGAAAACTTACAAGGCTTGACGACAATTCTGTGGAATTTATTATCTACGGTAATGAAACAAAGCAGCTTGAAGCAGTACTTTGCGGCATGGGTGTAAAGTATGAAGTGGAAAAATTTACGGGATTACCGGCCATTTTTCTTAAATACCGAAAAAGATACGGTATTTATGCCGGTGCTTTTCTTTGTGCGGCCGTTATTGCCTTATCGACACAGTTTGTCTGGCGTATTGATGTTGTGGGAAATGATATAATGACAGATTCAGAGGTGCTTATGCTGCTGGATGAATTCGGGGTTGGTGTGGGGAGTTATATTCCGAAAATAGACGTAGAATACATTCAGCATATAACAGCATCAAGAGACCGGAGAATTGCCTGGATATCACTCAATCGGACAGGAACGGTCATCAGTGTCGAAATAATGGAAAGAAAAGCCTATGGAGATAAGGACACTACTCCGGTAAATATAGTTGCATCCCGTGACGGACAAATAGAAAGCATTGAGGTTTATGACGGCACGTCGGTTGTAAATGTTACCGATACAGTCAGAAAGGGTGATCTGCTTATAAGCGGAATAACAGATGGAAACGCATATGGACTGAGAAAAATAGCTGCCGACGGGAAGATAATGGCAAGGGTGAGTGAGACTGTCAGAGCAGAGGTGTTCTTTACAAACACAGAAAAACGGTATACAGGCAGGATAAAAGAGAAAAATACCTTGTTTTTTTTCGGAAAAAATATAAATCTTTACATAAACAGTAGAATTTCTATGGAAAAGTATGATATAATGATAAGTAGGAAAAATATGCACATGTGGGATGGAACTGTCCTTCCTGCCGGTATAGAGACGGTCGGCTATCTTGAATATGATTACGAGACAGTTTCATATTCACAAAAAGAAGCACTTGATAAAGCGATAGAAGATATAAGTCAAGGCGTACAGAATGCGATCGGTGACGGGGAGCTTCTTTCAAGAAGTCAGTCGGTTGAGTTTACCGATGAATCGTGTGTTATTGAATGTGAGCTTTACTATCTTTGCGATATTGCGGAGAAATTACCTATAAGTTAAGCGGGGAAATTAAAAGTATGGCGGAAAAAACAGTTAAAACCGAATCAAGCGAGCAGACAGCAAATATTTTCGGTGCCTTTGATGCTCACGCAGGAAAGCTGGAGGAAGCTTTTTCTGTCTCTCTCAGAAACAGGGGAGACGGTGACGGTACCGGTGATACCGTCAGTGTTAGCGGAGAAGATACTGCATCTGTAGACAGGGCTGTCAGAGCTATAGAAACACTGAAAAAGATGTCTAAGCTCAGCGATGCTCTTACAGAGCAAAGTGTTGACTATGTAATACAAATGGTCAAGGGTGACCGTGATTCAGAGCTTTCCGGTCTTACCGATGACTGTGTATGCCTTACTGCAAGAGGCAAAGCAATAAAGGCAAAGACGGTAGGTCAGAAAAAATACGTCGAGGCAATAAAGAACAATACTGTGACTCTCGGTGTAGGTCCTGCAGGTACAGGAAAGACCTTCCTTGCTGTAGCTATGGCAGTTAAGGCCCTCAGGGCTAAGGAGGTCAGCCGAATAATCCTTACCCGTCCGGCGGTTGAAGCCGGGGAAAAGCTGGGCTTTCTTCCGGGTGACCTTCAGGATAAGATAGACCCGTATCTCAGACCCCTTTATGATGCGCTTTACGAGCTTCTCGGTCCGGAGGTATATGCACGCTATCTTGAAAAGAACACTATTGAAATTGCTCCTCTTGCATATATGAGAGGACGTACCCTTGATGATTCCTTTATTATACTTGATGAAGCGCAAAATACCACATCCGAGCAGATGAAGATGTTTCTTACCCGTCTCGGCTTTAATTCAAAAGCGGTTGTTACCGGTGATCTTACTCAGACTGACCTTCCTTTCGGAAAGAAGAGCGGTCTGCTTACCGCAGTAAAAATACTTGACAAGGTTGAGGATATTGCCATTCATCATTTCACAGAGCTTGACGTTGTCCGCCACAAGCTTGTCAGAAAGATTATAATGGCATATGAAAAGTATGAAAGAGAACAGTCATCCAAAAAATTCACAGTAAAGAAAAAGGACGTATAAAATATGCTGAACATTTATTTTTCAAATAAGATAAAAGATGAGAAGATCGGTTACAGCACCCTGATCCTTGTCAGAGGAGCTGTGCGTACTACCTTGATTACCGAGGGGTATAAGGGAGACGCTGAGGTTTCGGTAACCTTCTGTAACGATGAATATATCAGAGAGCTTAACCGAAAGTTCCGTGATATCGACAGCCCTACCGACGTATTATCCTTTCCTCTCAATGATTGGAGCGGTGCAAATTCCGATGGCGGTGCCCTTGGCGATATAGTAATTTCTCTTGAACACGCCCGCCGCCAGGCAGAAGAGTACGGACACAGCCTTGAGAGAGAGATAGCTTTTCTTACCGCTCACTCTATGCTCCACCTTCTCGGATATGATCATGAGCTGTCTGACGAGGATGACAGAATAATGCGCAAGAGACAGAATGCAGTAATGGACCGTATGGGTCTTTCAGTAAAAAAGAAATAATCAGGAATGGTAAAATAATGAAAAGAACAGCATTTATAGCAATAGTAGGCCGTCCCAACGTAGGTAAATCTACTCTCCTTAACGCAATGCTTGGAGAAAAGATCGCTATCGTCTCAAGGAAGCCTCAGACAACCAGAAACAGAATAACCGGTATCCTTACAAGAGGTGAGGATCAGTTCGTATTTCTTGATACCCCCGGTATCCACCGTCCTCAGACAAAGCTGGGTGACTTTATGGTCAAGACCGCTACCGGTACTATGGGTGATTCTGATGCGGTAATACTTATTGTCGAGGCCGGTAAGCCCTTAGGCCAGGTTGAAGAAAATGTGATAGAGCAGATAAAGACCAAGTCTCTTCCTGCAATTCTTGTTATAAACAAGACCGACCTTTCTTCTCCCGAGAAGATCGCAGAAACTATAAAGATATATTCTGACGCATATGAATTCAATGCGTTTATCCCGATCTCCGCAAAGAAGCAGGACGGTGTTTCCATTGTTCTTGACGAGGCATCAAAGCTTCTTCGGGAAAGTGATTGGTTTTTCCCTGATGATATGGTCACAGACCAGCCTGAGAGACAGTTTGTTTCTGAGATCATCAGAGAGAAGCTGCTCCGTACTCTTGATAAGGAGATCCCTCACGGTACAGCGGTTGTTATCGAGGGCTTTGAGGATCTCGGCAGAATGATAAAGGTCAGAGCAGAGATATACTGTGAGAAGGAGTCTCATAAGGGTATCATAGTAGGTAAGAACGGCGCGGCGCTCAAGCTGGTCGGAACTTATGCACGCGAGGATCTTGAAAAGTTCTTCGGTGTAAAGGTTTACCTCAATCTTTGGGTAAAGGTAAAAGCAAATTGGAGAGATAACGAGATCACCATCTCGAACTTCGGTTACAATAACGATTAAGGCTGTATTGGCTTACGTAGGGAGACGGGTCTTTTATGCTTGAAACGACAAAGGGCATAGTGATAAGAGAAGTGGCTGTAGGAGAGAAGGACAAGCTCCTTACCGTACTTACTCATGATCTCGGTGTTATTACTGTCAGCGCCAAGGGTATCAGATCGGTAAAGAACCCCAATATCTCATCTGCACAGCTTTTCTGTTACAGTAATTTTGTTCTGTACAAAAAAGGTGATTTCTACTGGCTTAGGGAATCAGATCTGATCGAGAGCTTCTACGGACTTCGTTCCGATATCGAAAAATACGCTCTTGCGGCCTATATTTGCAGTATAGCTGAGGATTTTGCCTGTGTTGAAGAGGATACTCCGATCGTTGAAAGATTGGTGCTCAATACTCTTTATTCAATAGCCAATGAGCTTGCAGAAAGAAAGCTGATCAAAGCATCCTTTGAGATGCGTGTCGCCGCGGTTTTCGGCTTTATGCCTGATCTGTTTGAGTGCTCTTCGTGTATGGGTGAGTTAAACGGAAGAACCGTGTTTGACGTAATGAACGGCGGTGTCATGTGTGAGAAATGCAGACAGAGGTCTGCGGCGGCTGTGTACCTGATACGTGACGATTCCCCGGATAGCTATGAGTCGCTTGAGCCGGTGATACGTTTTGAAATAACGTCGGACGTGCTTGCTGCACTAAGATACGTTGTTACCGCGAAGGGTGAAAGGCTGTTCTCCTTTAAGCTTGAGGAAAGCTCGCTTGATCTGTTTTCGGAGATATGTGAGAAATATTTGCTTCATCACTTAGGACGGGGATTTGCCACCCTTGATTTTTATAAATCAATGATCGAATAAAATTCGGAGAAACAATGAAACAAATAGATAAAACAATAAAAACTCTTGAGTTTGATAAGATAAGAGAGTTGCTTGCCGCCTGTGCTCTTACCGAGGGCGCAAAGGAGCTTGCCAGAACGCTTGAGCCGTCTTCCTCTGAGCATAGGGTAAAAGAGACTCAGGGGCGTACTGCTGATGCAAAATATCTTATCGGTGTCAAAGGGCATCCTTCCTTCGGACTTGTGAAAGATCCTGAAGAGTACTGCGACAGAGCTGATAAGGGTGCTGTGCTGTCTCCGGGAGAGCTGCTTGACATAGCTAATCTTCTGAGGACCTCAAGAGGACTTATAGATTATATTAAGACCGATAAAAGAAAAGATACAGTTCTCGACGAGATATTTATGCGACTTACTGCAAATAAGTTCCTCGAGGACAAAATAACAAGGTCTATTATCGCAGAGGATATGATAGCGGACGAGGCAAGCACGGAGCTGTCGGATATACGGAGGAAGATAAAACAGACCAACAGCAAAATCAGAGAATCCCTTCAGAACTATATATCCGGTCCCAAGTACTCAAAATTTCTCCGTGAGAACATCGTTACCATGCGTGACGGCAGATATGTTATCCCGGTCAAAAGCGAGTACAGAAACGAAATTAAGGGCCTTATACACGATACCTCAACCACCGGTGCTACCGTGTTCGTTGAGCCTATGACTGTGGTTGAGGCAAATAACGATCTCAGAGTGCTTGCCGCAAAGGAGCAGCATGAGATCGACAGGATCCTCAGTGATTTGTCTGCGGGGTGTGCATCATTTGGCAAGGATATCATCCTGAATTATAAGAATATAACGGAGCTTGCTTTTATCTTTGCATGCGGAGAACTGTCATTCAAAATGGATGCCTCCGAGCCTATAGTCAGACGCGGAGGATATCTGCGTCTCAGACGGGCACGTCATCCGCTGCTTGATAAAAAGACTGTAGTGCCGATTGACGTCTCTCTTGGACTTGACTATAAAACTCTTGTTATAACCGGTCCAAACACCGGCGGTAAAACGGTAACTCTCAAGACTATAGGACTTCTTTCCCTAATGGTCCAGGCAGGACTGCAGGTACCTGTTGAGGCAGGTTCTGAGTTTACCGTATTTGATGATGTTTTTGTTGATATAGGTGATGAGCAGAGCATAGAGCAGTCCCTTTCCACATTCTCTTCTCACATGACGAATATAGTGTCGATACTCAGCGGAGTATCGGATAACTGTCTTGTGCTCGTGGATGAGCTTGGGTCCGGTACAGACCCCGTAGAGGGGGCCGCTCTTGCAGTATCGATACTTGATGAGATCAGAGCAAAGGGGGCTTTCTGTGCCGCTACGACCCACTACTCAGAGCTTAAAACTTATGCGCTTGATACCAACGGCGTCTGCAATGCTTCCTGCGAATTTGACGTCAACACTCTCAGACCTACCTACCGTCTGATCATCGGTACTCCCGGTAAGTCAAATGCATTTGAAATATCCGAGAAGCTTGGTATGCCGGAGAGTATCATTGAGCGCGCAAGAGAGCTTATCAGCAAGGAAAACAGACAGTTTGAGTCAGTTATTTCAAATCTTGAATCCAGCCGTATCGAAATGGAAAAAGAGACAACGGCGGCAAAGGAAGAGAGAGAAGCTTTTGAAAAATATAAGCGCGACACCGAAAGGGAAATAAAAAGACTTCTCGCTGAGGCCAAAGCGGAAAAGGAAAAAGCCCATGAGAAGGCCGCCGGTATGGTTGAAGCGGCAAGAGCCTCAAGTGAATTTGTTTTTGCGGAGCTTGACCGTGTAAGAAAAAAGAAAGAGTCGGAAGACCTTGCCAAAGAGCTGGAAAACGCCCGCAGAAGTGTCAAAACACATCTTAAGAACAGCAGTGTAAGGTTTGACCCGGTTGAGAAGATAAACAATGAAAAATATGTTCTGCCGCGGTCACTTAAGGTAGGTGACGAGGTACTGCTCGTGTCCATCGGTGCACACGGAACGGTTTTGTCTCTTCCCGATAAGGACGGAAACGTTGAGGTAAAGGCAGGGCTTATTAAAACGAGAGTTAAGCTAAAGGATCTTCAGCTTGTAAATGAAGAGCCTACTGTTGTGTCTGCAGACAAAAAGAAAATGTCTGTCAGCGGATACAGAGCCGTTGTAAACCGTGATTTCAAGTCAGAGATAGACGTTCGCGGTGAGAACGGCGAGGATGCCTGGGTACTTGTGGATAAATATATTGACGAGGCAAAGCTTGCAGGCTTTGAGAGTATACGTGTTATCCACGGAAAGGGTACCGGTGCACTCCGTTCCGCACTTTGGAAGTTTTTCAAAGCAGACAAGAGAGTTATTTCCTTCAGAGCCGGTGAATACGGTGAGGGTGATACCGGCGTTACAGTTTTACAGATCAAATAACGGAATTTCCGTTTTTAATGAAAAAAGAGAAGGTATTAAAAATGGCAAACATAATTTTAAGTGCATTTTCAGATGAATTTTCAAGTGATTTTGATGCTCAGATAGCGGCACTGAATAAATTCGGTATTCCTCTTATGGAGATCCGCGGTGTATCCGGCACAAATGTAGGCGATCTTACAGAGTGTCAGGCAAAGGAAGCTGCCGAAAAACTTCGCGCAGGCTGCATCGGACTTTCCGCTATAGGCTCTCCTATAGGAAAGATAAAAATAACCGACCCTATGGACGAGCATGTCGAAAAGCTTAAGAGGGTTATCAACACCGCTCACATTCTCGGTACAGACAGAATCAGAATGTTCAGCTTCTATATGCCCGGAGAGACCACCGACTATTCTCCTTACAAAAACGAGGTGATCGACCGTCTCGGCATGATGCTTGACGTTGCAGATAAGGAAAATATTTATCTTTGCCATGAAAACGAGAAGGGTATATACGGTGATACACCTGAGAATTGTCTTGAGATACTCAATGCTTTTGACGGCAGACTCAAGTGTGTTTTCGATCCCGCAAACTTCGTTCAGAGACACGTTGAGGTATATCCTCACGCCTTCAGCATGCTTGAGGACAAGCTGTTTTATCTTCACATAAAGGACGCAGATGAGACCGGTGAGATCTGTGCCGCAGGTGAGGGTATCGGCTGTATCAAGGACGTTCTCCGTGCCGCAAATAAGCGCGACGGAGACCTTGTTGTAACTCTTGAGCCTCACCTTTGGGAGTTCTCCGGACTTGCCGGACTTGAGGCAGGAGAGAAAACTCAGATAACAAATAAGTATCCGGATGCGGAGACTGCTTTTGCCGCAGGCGTTGAAGCACTTCGCAAGTGCATTGATGAAATAAGATAATAATTATTAATCAGTTAAAAGGAGAGCATGGTATGTCAGAACTTAAAATGTTGGCAATCGACCTCGGCGCATCAAGCGGAAGAGGTATTATAGGAAGCTTCGACGGTGAAAAGCTGGGTCTTCGTGAAATACACCGTTTTTCAAACGATCCCGTTAATCTTGCAGGTACTCTTCACTGGGATATTCTCCGTATCTTCCATGAGATCAAAAATGCTATCAGAAAGTGTGCTGTAGGAGATGACAAGGATATAAAGAGCATAGGTATCGATACCTGGGGTGTTGATTACGGTCTGCTTGACAAGAACGGAAAGCTTATCTCGGTTCCCGTTCATTACAGAGACAGTCGTACAGACGGTGTTATTGATTATGCGCACTCTATCGTTTCAAAGGAGGATGCGTATGCGGTAACAGGTATTCAGTCTATCTATTTCAATACTCTCTATCAGCTTATTGCCGCCAAGAGAGACAATGAGGCAGTTCTCGACATAGCAGAGGATCTTCTCTTTACTCCCGACTTACTTAATTATCTCCTTACCGGTGTAAAGCAGTCTGAGTACACAATCAGTTCTACCGGTATGATCCTTGATGCTGCTAAGAGGGACTATGCCTTTGATCTCATAAAGAAATTCGGCATTCCCGAGAAGCTTTTCGGCAAGCTCGTTCATCCCGGAACCGTTGTTGGCGGCCTTTCTGATGCTGTGCTTGAGGAAGTTGGCAATATAGATGCAAAGGTCATCAATATTGCGTCTCACGATACCGCAAGCGCAGTAATTGCCGTTCCCGCAAAGAGTGAGAATTTCGTATACCTCAGCAGCGGAACGTGGTCTCTTATGGGATGTGAGCTTGAGGAGCCCTGCCTTACCGAAAAGGCACGTCTCAACGATTTCACCAATGAGGGCGGTGCGGAAAAGACAATAAGATTTATGCAGAATATAATGGGACTTTGGCTTGAGCAGGAGTCCAAGCGTCAGTGGGAGAGAGAGGGTAAGACAGTTTCCTTTAACGAGCTTTCTTCTATGGCTATGTCCTCTGAGCCCTTCAAGTGCTTTATTAATCCTGATGACGTGCTCTTTGCACCTCCCGGTAATATGCCAAGACGTATAGCAGAGTTCTGTAAGACCACCGGACAGGCTGTTCCCGAGAGTATGGGTGAGATAGTGCGCTGTATCTTTGACAGTCTTGCACTCAGATACCGTCTTACTCTTGACAGAATAGAGGAGGTCAGCGGACAGAAGACTGCTGAACTCAATATCGTTGGCGGCGGAACAAAGGAGGAGCCTCTTTCTCAGCTTGCGGCAGATGCATGCGGTATCCCGGTAATCACCGGACCCGTTGAGGCTACTGCTGTCGGCAATATTGCTGAACAGGCTATTGCAGCAGGCGAGATAAAGGACGTTGCCGAGGCAAGAGAGGTCGTTCGCAATTCCTTTGAGATCAAGACCTTTGAGCCTGATCTTTCCGCGAGAGACCGCTGGGACGATGCATACGACAGATTTAGAAAGATTTGTAACGTATAATACCGGCAATACGGATTACAGTGATAATTTGCCGGCTTAATGAAGGTTATACGAAACGGAGAAAAAATGTTTAGTAAAAAAATTATTAAAACCGTAGCTTTGGTTATGGCGATGCTTACCGTGTTTTCACTGGTTTCCTGTACACAGGGGGATATTTCCGACCATCCGGATACGTCCGGACAGGCGGATACAACTTCAGGTGTTGCCGATACGACCGCCGGAGAGGAAACCACAGCTGAGCCTGCAGATAAAACAGTTAAGCTGACTTTTATTGCGGCAGGCGATAATATCGGTCACGAAAACGTATATACCGATGCACTCAACAGAGCTACCGAAACATCACTTGAGTATAACTTTGTTCCGATGTACAACGACATAGCTCCTCTTATCGGAAACGCTGACATTGCCTTTATCAACCAGGAAACGATGATGGCGGATAAAAGCGTGTCGGGCGGACGGTATACCGGATATCCCGATTTTAATTCTCCTCAGGATATGGGGCGTTCGCTTGTTGAGCTTGGATTTGATATTGTTAATATTGCCAGCAATCATATGCTTGATTACGGTAATGCCGGTCTTGAGGGAACAATAGACTTTTTTGATACACAGCCGGTCATGCAGATCGGCGGGTACAGAGACAGAGAAGATTTTGAGAATATAAGGATATATGAGCAGGACGGGATCAAGATCGCCATGCTTTCCTTTGGCTTTATAAACTACTCGAAATTACAGTATCGTGAAAGTGAGCCTTATATTCCGGATATCAATAATGAGGAAGATATTCTTTTCCAGATAAACGCAGCAAAAGAGGTAGCTGATCTGATCTTTGTTTCAATGCATTGGGATGAAACCAACGAGGGTTCATTTACCGTATCGTCAAAGCAGAGGAGACTTGCTCAGCTCCTTGCCGATAACGGGGTGGACGTCGTTATCGGACATCACCCGCACGTTCTGCAGGAAATGAAGTGGGTTGAGCGTGACGACGGCTCAAGAATGCTTCTGATCTATTCTCTCGGAAATCTTATTTCCACAATGCAGTACGGAAAATTTATGGTAGGCGGACTTGCTACCTTCAATATTATCAAGGAAGCGGGAGAGGAGCCTTACATAGATTCCCCCAAGCTTATCCCTACGATAACTCATTATAATATGTCACGGAGAGGACTTCAGGTTTACCAGCTTGAGAATTATGACGAAAATCTCGCGGCTGCACACGGATGTCTTGAGTATGACCCCGGCTTTACTTATGAGAGGGCTATCGGATACGTGACAGATAATGTAAGCAAAGAGTTTTTACCTGAGTTTTATCAGGATAAATGATCCTGTGGGAAGGGTAGAATATGAAATTTACCGAAAACGTAATAACCGGACGTCAGAATCCTCTGGTGCTTCGTGCACATAAGCTCAGAGATAAGAAATTCCGCGATGCGGAGGGTGTCTTTCTTCTTGACGGCTATAAGCTTTTTCTGGAAGCACGGCAGAAAAGCGCAACTATCCTGAGGATATATCTCTCTGAGACTCTTGCGGATAAGCTTCCGGGAGAGGTCACCGACATTATTTCAAAAGAATACTCGGACAGAACTGTTGTTCTGTCCGAGTCCTGCTTTATGAAAATTTCAGACGAAAAGTCTCCTCAGGGAATAATTGCTGAAATAAAACATCTTGACAAATGGAAACTTTTCACTACAATATATAATGAAGAAATTTCTTCAAGTGAAAGAATACTTCTTCTTGATAGTGTTCAGGACCCCGGTAATATGGGGACTATTTTGCGTTCCGGAGCTGCTTTCGGTATTGACAGAATAATATGCGGCGGTGCTTGTGCCGATATTACCAATTCTAAGGTGCTTCGTGCATCTATGGGGGCTGCACTTGCGCTTAAAGTAGATTACGTTACCGACACCGCTCTTGCTATTGAGAAACTTATCTCCTGCGGACGCAGGGTGTTTTCGGCTGAGCTAAGGAGTAATTCCATTAGACTGTCGGATATCGATATTCTCTTTAGTGACGTGTTTTTTATCGGTAATGAGGGTAAGGGGATACCTGAGCATTTATCCCGTCTTTGCAGTGACAGTGTGTTTATTCCCATGACCGATAAGACCGAATCGTTGAATGCGGGCGTTGCCGCATCGGTGTGTATCTGGACACAGTACAGTAAACTTCTGTAAAATGTGAGGTGAAAAGAGTGGAAAAGGATACTGTATATTATATATGGCTATCTCTTGCCTGCGGACCGGCATCCTCCGCTCCGCAAAAGCTTTTTTCACGCTATGATGATGCTTATTCGGTGTACAACGCTGAGGATGATGAGATAAGATCATTGGATTTCCTCTCTGACAGTCAGAAGACGGCTCTCTGCAATAAGGATCTTGACAGAGCACGGTCTGTTATCAAATTCTGTCTGAAGAACAAGGTTGGACTGCTTTCTATTCATGATAAGCGGTATCCGGCAAGGCTTCGTAGGATAGATTCACCTCCGGTGATCCTTTATTATAAGGGGTTACTTCCGGATTTTGACAATGCCGTGTGTATCTCAATGGTCGGTACCAGACATGCAACAAAATCCGGCAGAATATCGGCATATAATATTGCAAGGGATCTTTCATTTGCAGGTGCCGTTACCGTCAGCGGAATGGCACTTGGTATCGACGCACTTGTTGCATCGGGATCTGTTGATGTCGGCGGACATACGGTTGCTGTCCTTGGCTCTGGAATCGATGTGGTTTACCCTCCGCAAAATGGGAATCTGATGGACCGTATCATTATCAGCGGTACCGTTATGACTGAGTATCCTCCTCATACCGAGCCAAAGGGTTATAATTTTCCGCAGAGAAACCGTATAATCAGCGGTCTCTCGCAGGGAACGGTAGTTGTAGAAGGTGATTTCAAGAGCGGTGCTCTTATAACCGCTAAGCATGCACTCGTCCAGGGACGTGATATATTTGCTGTTCCCGGCGATATCCATTCACCAATGAGTTATGCACCGAACTCTCTGATAAAAAACGGTGCAAGGCTTGTAACGTGTGCTGAGGATATACTTACCGAATATATTTCGGCATATCCCTTTACGCTTGATCTTGAGCGTATGAAGCATATGCGCAGGCAGTTCTTTGAAACTGATGATCCGGTATTCCTTCCGCAGAAGGTTGCCGCTCCCTCTCCTGAGGAGACCGGCTTTTATGACAGAGTACCTTCCGGTGCCGGACATAAAATTGATACAAAGAAGGAAAAGAAAAAAATACTCAGCTTCCTCGGTAAAAAGTCTGAGACCAAGACCGATACCGAAGCAGATACTACCGCCGTAAATAAAAAGCTTGAAGCAATGACTGACACTGACAGAAAGGTATACGGAATGCTTAAGACAGACTCCGGTGTTACCGCAGACGATCTTTGCTCAGGCGACATCTCTACCTCCGATGTTCTCACCTCACTTACCATGCTTGAGATCGAGGGACTTATCGAGGCAATGCCAGGCGGTTTTTACAAAAGGAAATAATATTTAATTATTCATATAAATCTACAAGAAGGGAAGCGCCCGCCCGGGCGCTGAGATCAATACTAAATGGCAAATCTTATTATTTTGGAGTCACCTGCAAAAATCAATACGATCAAGGGTTACCTTGGTTCAAACTATAGAGTGATAGCATCAAAGGGTCACGTTCGCGATCTCCCCAAGAGCACTCTCGGTGTTGATATTGAAAACGGATTTGAGCCGCATTATATCAACATCCGCGGTAAGGGTGATCTTATCAAGGAGCTTAAGAAGGAAGCCAAGGGTGCTACTACAGTTTTCCTTGCAACCGACCCTGACCGAGAGGGAGAGGCTATCTCCTGGCATCTTTCCAATGCTCTCGGCTTAAATGAGAAAAATACCAAGAGAATTGCGTTTAACGAGCTTACAAAAACTGCGGTCAAGGAAGCGGTAAAATCTCCTCGCACCATTGATATGGATCTTGTTAACGCTCAGCAGACAAGACGTATCCTTGACAGAATAGTCGGATATAAGATCAGTCCCTTCCTTTGGAGCACCGTAAAGAGCGGACTCTCCGCAGGACGTGTACAGTCTGTTGCAACCAGAATAATAGTTGAAAGAGAGAACGAGATCCGCGCCTTTATTCCCGAGGAATACTGGACTATTGACGTTTCTCTTCAGAACTCCAAGAATAAGACTGTTAAGGCGAGATTTTTCGGAGATAAAAACGGTAAGATCGCTCTTTCATGTGAGGCCGATGCAAACCGTATCCTTACTGCTATAGATAACACAGAATTTCTTGTTTCAAAGGTTAAGAAGGCTACCAAGCAGAAGCTGCCAGCTCCTCCTTTTACCACTTCCACTATGCAGCAGGAGGCATCAAAGAAGCTTGGCTTCCAGTCACAGCGTATAATGAGGATCGCGCAGGAGCTTTACGAGGGTATTAATCTCGGTTCTGAGTTTGGTGGCGTACACGGTCTTATTACCTACATGCGTACTGACTCTCTGAGAATTTCCGCTGATGCATCCAATGCGGCAAAAGAATATATCAAAGAAAAATTCGGTGATGAATTTTATCCCGAAAACCCCCGTGTATATTCTCAGAAGGCTAATGCACAGGATGCTCACGAGGCTGTTCGTCCCGTAAATCTTGCATTTGAGCCTGCAAAGATCAAAAAGCTTCTTACTTCCGATCAGTATAAGCTCTATAAGCTTATCTGGGACCGTTTTATTGCCAGTCAGATGGCATGTGCCGTACTTGATACTGTATCTGTTGATTTTGAATCTGCCGGATACGTATTCAGATCCAGCGGCTATACCGTAGCTTTCCGTGGATATATGGCGGTATATGAGGAAGAAGAGGACGAAAAAAACACTGATGATGATCTTCCTCAGAAGAGCACCAGACTCCCTGCGCTTACCGAGGGAGAATATCTTGCAATTGATAAAATAGACCCTCAGCAGAAGTTCACCGAGCCCCCTGCAAGATATACTGAGGCTTCCCTTATCAAGTTCCTTGAGGAAAAGGGAATCGGACGTCCCAGTACCTATACTCCTATAATTACAACAATAGTTGCCCGCTCATACGTTAAGAGAGACGGTAAGGCTCTTGTTCCCACCGAGCTTGGCGAGATAATAACCGAGATCATGGTGGAAAATTTCCCTGAGATAGTTGACTATGCCTTTACTGCGCGTATGGAAACCAGACTTGATGAAATAGAAAACGGTACCGCCACCATGGATGAGGTCCTCACCGATTTCTACCAGATATTTAAGAAAGAGCTTGACGCCGCAACCGAAAACTCAAAAATGAAGAGCATTGAGGTGCCCGCAGAGGAAACAGACATAATCTGTGATAAGTGCGGAAGTAAGATGGTCATTAAGAACGGCAGGTTCGGTAAGTTCGCCGCATGTCCCAATTATCCCGAATGTAAGAACACCAAGCCTCTCGGCAAGGATGGTAAGCCTGCCGTAAAAAAGGAAAAAGAGCTGGTAATCGCTGACTTTAAGTGTGAGATTTGCGGCGGTGATATGGTTCTCAGGACCGGTAGGTACGGCAGCTTCTACGCCTGTGTTAACTATCCCAAGTGTAAATCCACAAAGCCTCACAATAAGGAGATAGGTGTTGCTTGTCCCAAGTGCGGTTCAAAAATAGTTACCCGTTACGGTAAGAAGAAAAACGTTTATTACGGATGTGAAAAATACCCTGAGTGTGATTTTTCCTCCTGGGATCTTCCTCTTGATAAAAAGTGTCCTGACTGCGGACAGATGCTTTTCAAGAAGAAGGGTAAAAACCTTATAGTTTGTTCGAATAAGGACTGCAGCTATAAGCAGGAAACGGAAGCGACAAAAAATGAAGATTAACATCATTGGCGCAGGCCTTGCGGGCTGCGAAGCAGCTTGGCAGGCGGCAAAACGGGGTGTTTCTGTCCGTCTTACTGAAATGAAGCCGGAGAAGTACACTCCTGCCCATAAATATAAGGGAATGGCAGAGCTTGTTTGCTCCAACTCGCTCAGGGCCGATATTATCACTAATGCGATCGGTCTTCTCAAAGAAGAGCTTAGACGTATGGACTCTCTGATAATGCAGGCGGCGGAAGCGACAAAAGTAGCGGCAGGCGGAGCTCTTGCGGTCGACAGATATAAATTTTCAGATTATGTCACTGAAAAAATATCATCCCACCCGAATATTGAAGTTGTTAATACCGAAGCAGACGGAATTGATCCCGATGCAGTTACAGTTATCGCTACAGGCCCTCTTACTTCTGACAAAATGTCGGAATATATCGAGAAGACTCTCGGTTGCGGAAAGCTTCACTTCTTTGATGCGGCGGCACCCATCGTTTCCGCCGACAGCATCAATATGGATATTGCTTTTATGGCATCCAGATACGGAAAGGGCGGAAGCGACTATATCAACTGTCCTATGACCAAAGAGCAGTATACAGAGTTTTATAATGCCCTTATTACAGCGAGGGAAGCAGAGCTTCATGATTTTGATAAAGACAGTCAGAAGGATATAAAGGTATTCGAGGGATGTATGCCGGTAGAGATAATGGCCAAGAGAGGCTTTGAGACCCTTTGCTTCGGACCTCTTAAGCCGGTTGGGCTTCCTGATCCCAAAACGGGAAAGGAGGCTTACGCTGTGGTTCAGCTCAGAAAAGAGAATGACGAAGGTACCATGTATAACCTGGTAGGCTTCCAGACCCATCTTGCATTCCCGGAGCAGAAAAGGGTATTTTCAATGATCCCCGGTCTTGAGTCTGCAGAGTTTGTACGCTACGGTGTAATGCACAGAAATACCTATATTAACTCTCCCGGGCTACTGTCTCCCGATTATTCGCTTATTTCTTCCCCCAATGTGTTCTTTGCCGGCCAGATGACAGGTGTTGAGGGGTATATAGAATCGGCGGCATCCGGTTTTGTTGCAGGAATAAATGCGGCAAGACGTGTGTTCGGAAAAGATCCGTTTATATTCCCCCGTGAAACAGAGATCGGAGCAATGGCGGGATATGTTTCAAAGGGCGGCAGCGGTGATTTTCAGCCTATGAACGCAAACTTTGGCATAATTGCACCCCTTACCGAAAAGGTAAAAGGCGGGAAAAAAGCAAGGTATGAAAGATTCGCGCAAAGATCTCTTGAGATAATAGACAGTATCAAAAATGATATCTGAAACGGAGGGACCTGAGAAGCACTCAGGTCGAAAATAAATTGAAAATAGCAGTTGATGTAATGGGCGGAGATAACGCCCCTCGCGAGCTTGTCCGCGGCGCGCTTGCAGCGGCAGAAGAGTACGGTGTTGAGATAGTGATGATCGGTAACCGTGCAGAAATAGATAAGGTAGCGGCAGAGGATTCTCTTGATCTTTCATCTGTTGAGATAGTTCATACTGAGGTAAAGATCGATATGGAGGATGATGCCGTATCTGTTGTTCGCGCAAAAAAAGACTCATCAATGAGTCTTGGCCTTTATATGTTAAGGGACGGTGAGTGCGATGCTTTTGTTTCTGCTGGAAACTCCGGTGCTCTTCATGTTGGATCATCCCTGATCGTTCGAAAGATAAAGGGTGTCAGACGTGCAGGGATCGCTACGGTTCTTCCCATGAAGAAGCCCCTTCTTCTTATGGACTGCGGTGCTAATATAGAAGTTGTTCCGGAGGATCTTGTTCAGTGGGGAACAATGGGTGCTATATATATGAACAGTATCTACGGCATTAAGTCGCCAACGGTCGGACTGGTAAACAACGGTGTTGAAGAGACCAAGGGTACGCCCACAGAGATAGAAGCTTACAAACTTTTTAAGGAAGCTGACGTTAATTTTGCAGGCAATATAGAAGCAAGGGAAATTCCAAACGCACCCTGTGACGTTTTGGTAACCGACGGCTTTACCGGAAATGCCATACTTAAGCTTATTGAGGGAATGGGAAGTTTTATTTTCTCTGAGCTCAAGACTATGTTTTTAGCAAGTGCAGTATCCAAGATAGCGGCTGTGCTGATGAAGAAGCATATACGGGGGCTTAAGCATAAATTCGATGCATCCGAGCATGGCGGAGCTCCTTTCCTTGGTGTTGCCAAGCCGGTTATTAAGGCTCACGGATCATCAGATGCAAAGGCGATCAAGAATGCTGTAAGACAGGCGATCGAGTATTCAAAAACAGGAATCATAGAAAAGATCGCTGACAGTATCTCGGCAAATAACGAAAAAACTGAGAAGGCTGAATAAAAAATGGACATCAACAATTCTAATTTCCCATTGGGAGCTGATGAACTCGAAAAAAGAATAGGATACACCTTTGAGGATAAAAGTCTTCTTATGACAGCCTTAACTCACTCATCCTATTCCAATGAGGCAAAGTCTAAGCACATCGGGGATGTTGAATGTAATGAAAGACTTGAGTTTCTCGGAGACTCGGTTCTTTCTATTATCGTAAGTAAATATCTTTTTCTGCATTATGACAGCTTCCCTGAGGGTGAACTTACCAAACTCAGAGCAGGTGTAGTGTGTGAGAAATCTCTCGGAGAGCTGGCATCAACAATCGGACTTGGTGATTTTCTTCTTCTTGGTAAGGGCGAGGAGCTCAACGGCGGAAGAACCCGTGTTTCAATACTTGCCGATGCATTTGAAGCTCTTCTCGGTGCTATTTTTCTTGACTCCGGGGAATTGGGTGAGGAAAAAGCAGGCGAATTTCTTATGCCTCTTATACTTGTTGAGCTTAATAAAGTTACCAAGCACGGTGCTATGAAGGACTATAAGACCCTCCTTCAGCAAATAGTACAGCAGGCAGACGGTGAGAAGCTTGAATACGTTCTTACCGGTGAGAGCGGCCCTGCTCATATGAAGACCTTTACTGTCGAGGCACATCTTAACAGTAACGTTATCGGTCACGGTGTGGGTAAGAGCAAGAGAGAGGCAGAGCAGGCTGCGGCAAAAGAAGCATTGACTTATTTCGGGGAAGAAAGCTGATATGAAGGATCATATCAACATTCCGGTATTTATCCCTCATCTCGGATGTCCGAACAACTGTGTTTTTTGTAATCAGCGGTTTATTTCCGGTCACGGGGATTTTGATCCTACAGCAGTACGTAGCGAGATAGAAGCAGCTCTTTCAACAAAGACGGACGACCAGACAGCAGAGATAGCCTTTTTTGGCGGCAGCTTTACCGGTATAGAGAGAAGTCTTATGACATATCTGCTCTCAGTTGCGGAAGAGTATGTAAAGGATGGACGGGTAAACGGTATAAGACTGTCAACAAGGCCGGATTATATAAGCCGGGAAATACTTGATATACTGTCTCAATACCCGGTGAAATGTATCGAGCTCGGTATACAGAGCATGTCGGATAAGGTACTTACGGCATCAAAACGCGGTCACACAAGCGAGGATTCTCATAGGGCCGCGGCTCTCATAAAGGAATATGGGTTTGAGTTTGTCTCGCAGATGATGATAGGTCTTCCCGATTCTACTGCAGAGGATGAAATAGTGACAGCCCGCCTCTGTTGCGATATGGGAGCAGATGCGGCCAGAATTTATCCTACC
>JAFQUL010000205.1 GCA_017408535.1 Clostridia bacterium | reverse complement strand
CTTGTTTTGGGTGTGATCGCTTTTCTTATGCTTGAGATGTACCTCGGATTTAAGGGCAAGATAGCGCGGCTGAACGATAGGATAGACAAGCTTGAAGAGGAAAAACGAACCATTAAAAATAACAGAGAATAACAGAGATACTCCGACGGTTCATTCCTCGGGGTATTCCGTTATTGTCTGAGCAAAAACATTTACAACACAAGACACCTGTGTTATAATAAAAAAAGAGGTGATCAAGTGAAGCCGGCATTTATTTTTACAACTGTACTCTATTCGGTCATAGTAAGCTTTATTTCAAACAGTTTTGTTTTTTTTAGGCACATGCCGCAAAGTCTTCTCGTTATTATTCCGATTTTTCTTTTTATATGTATCTTTGCTGGTGTGTTTACCGTAAAGACCCGCAGTACGAAAATTAAAATATGCTGTCACGGTACGGTTTTGCTGTGCTCCTTTTACGTGTCGCTTATTGTAAGTGCCGTCTGTCAGATATCTCTTGCGATAAAAGCCATTCCAAAGGATTTTATGACTCTCGTGTGGAGTTTGTTCTTATGTATAGGTGTTAACTTTATCGTGTTCTGGATCGGTATAATCTGCGTGTATCTGACCTCCGTTCAGCTGGGAATAAAAATGCGGGTAATTGGCTTGGCTTGCGGCATGATACCAGTCGCCAATCTTGTAGCTTTGGCCTTTATCATAAAAATTACGGCTAAAGAATGTCTGTTTGAGGTTGAAAAGGAAAGGATAAACGCACAAAGAAGCGGGGAGCGGGTATGCGCTGCCAAATACCCGATACTGTTGGTACACGGTGTGTTTTTCAGAGACACTAAGTTTTTTAACTATTGGGGCAGAATACCTGGAGAACTCCAGGCAAACGGTGCACAGATTTTTTACGGAAATCATCCCTCTGCCGCATCTGTATCGGAAAGTGCGGAGTATATAAAAACAAGAATCGACGAAATACTTGAACAGACCGGTGCAGCGAAGGTCAACATAATCGCTCATTCCAAGGGCGGGCTTGATTGCCGTTATGCAATTTCAAAATTAGCTATTGCAGACAGAGTTGCTTCTCTTACGACCGTTAATACACCACACAGAGGGTGCCTGTTTGCAGATCATCTGCTTACAATAATATCGCCGGACATAAAAAACGGAGTTGCAAAAACATATAATCTGACTCTGAAAAAATTCGGAGAAGCGGACGCGGATTTTCTTGCGGCGGTGAATGACCTGACAGATGAATCCTGCCGTCGGTTGAATTCCGAGTTGACCTTACCGGAAGGGGTCTTCTGCCAGAGCGTGGGCTCGGTAATGGTTAGAGCCACGGGCGGTAAGTTTCCGCTGAATTTCTCATATCATTTGGTAAAGTACTTCAGCGGAGAAAATGACGGTCTTGTCAGCGAAGACTCCTTTAGCTGGGGAGAAAAATATACACTCTTGCGTGCAAGCGGAAAGCGCGGTATCTCCCACGGCGATATGATAGACCTGAACCGTGAGAATATCAGCGGGTTTGATGTCAGAGAGTTTTATGTAAATTTAGTGAAGGACCTAAAGCAGAGGGGACTGTAGGTACAGCGGTATAATTTAACGAGGGAGATTTGGATATGTCTATTGATACAATGAGGTTCGGCAGATAAATCGGAATATCTCCATACCTTCCGCATCGAGGATTTTACCCGCTTAAATAAAAAACTGTTTGAGCGTGACTTTGCTTCTCCGGCGATTCGGAGAATAGCAATGACGGAGTCGGTGTCCTTTTATATAGCTTGCGGTGTTTCTCATGTGGATATCCACGCTGTCTGCTATGAGAACGGAAAGACACTTTTTGCCGCCTCAATTCGCGTGCAGGAAAGACTCCTCTCATAGGGGAGTTTGTTTGTGGTGTATGAAAACCTGCTTCGCGGTAAACAAAGAAAATGAATATCTTTGTACCGATACTCATTATCCAGTTTTCTGGTTGTGTCAACTTGGGTCCATGAAGGACATTTACATAAAACGAATTTGCGGTACAGTCAGATAAAGAAATATTCACTAAAGCAAAGGAGAAATTAATATGCTGATCGATTTACACGCCCATTCCAGCGAAATCAGCAAGTGCTGTGAAATCCCTTTTGACGAGGTTCTCAGGGTAACTTTGGAAAACGGTATGGACGGAATTGCTCTTACAAATCACTACCAGAAAAGATATATTATGGATAACCCTCCGGACGATTTTATAGAACGGTATATTTCCGAATTTTATTTGGCGGAGGAATATGGCAGGAAGATCGGATGCCGTGTGTTTTTCGGAATAGAGGTTACAATGGAACTGTATCCCAGCGTGGATCTTCTTATTTACGGAGCAGATCCGGAGTTTTTGAAAAAACACCCGTACATTTATGACTACACTCAAAAAGAACTTTATGAGGCGGTAAAAGCAAATAACGGTATACTTGTGCAGGCACATCCCTTCAGAAACGGAGCGACGGTTCTTGATACCGATTATCTAGACGGAATAGAAATAAACTGTCATCCTCTGTATAATAACTCTTATTCTGACGAAATATTACGCATAGCCGGGGAAAAGAATCTGATAGTTACCTGCGGCGGTGACTATCACGCAGATACATACCGTCCGAGATGCGGAATGTTCCTGCCTGATACTGTCGGAGACCACAGAGAGCTGTGCTCTTATTTGACATCAAGCGGAGAAAAGAAGCTGTGCATACAAGAGCCGAACTGCGACGAGTACTCGGTTTTGTGTGTCCCGTAAGTAATAAAGAATAATCTGCAAAATAAGCGGAGGCAACCCCCTCGGTGCCTCCGCTTGTTATATTAGCTGTATAATGAAATAAATTACCCCGTACACCGTCCCTGCGAGAATGCCGTAAAGAATCACAGGTCCTGCGATAATAAATATCTTTGCCCCGACACCAAGCACCCAGCCCTCGGCCTTGTTGTCGATAGCGGGGGAGACTACGGAATTTGCAAAGCCGGTTATGGGGAGCAGTGTCCCTGCCCCTGCATGGCGGGCAAGCTTGTCAAAAACACCCAGCCCCGTAAGAACGGCGGCAATAAAAATAAGAGTGACCGACACAACAGTCGGGGCATCGGTCTCTGAGATCCCAAGATAAATATACAGCATTCTCAGGCATTCTCCCACCGTGCATATAGTTCCGCCCACAAAAAATGCCCAGATACAGTTTTTCAGTATCGGCGAGGGCTCTTTTTTCATAGCCACCAGATTTTTATAGTCGTCTACGTTAAAATTATTCACTTAAGGCATCCCCCTTTGATGAAAAAAGTTACAGTAATAGTTTTTTCAGAAAAAACAAATTACATTCAGAAAAATGCTCCTTTTTTCAATGTGTTTTCATATATTCGTCACAATATGGGGGTAAAATAAGGCTGTAAAAACGAAAAAGCTTACATTTCCTTGCAAACAGATGAAAGCAACCGTTTTCTACATGGGGATCAGTACGGGGATGTTGACTAAGGCCGACATTCCTTGTCCCCCGCCAAGAAGTCCGGCTCCGGATGATGGAGCAGTATATAGAGTGAAAGGAACTTTTTTATGAACAACGGATACGGAAACAATAATAGTTATAACAACGGTTATAATAACAACTATTCCGCTCCTCCTGAACAGAACAGATACGATCCTATCGTTCTCAGACCCGCTCAAAGCGAGCCGCCCAAAAGTGATAAACGCGGGATAGGTGCGGGAGTAGTAGCCCTGATCCTTGTGTGCAGTCTTTTTATTTCAACCGCTTCAGGCTTTGCCGGCGGATATCTTGTGTCTGCTTTTATGCAGAAAAGTGATATAAAGGAAAATGTCATTAACAACTTCGGCGGCAGTAACGGCGGTAAGACCACAGTTGTTTACGAGAATCTGTCTTCAGAAGCGTCCGAGGTTAAAGAGGGTACTGTTGAATCGGTAGCCGCCGCAGTTGAAAACTCTGTAGTTGAGATCACTACCGAGGTAGTCAGCACCAGCAGCTTCTTCGGTCAGTTTGTTACCTCCGGTGCCGGAAGTGGAGTAATTATAACCGCTGACGGATATATAGTTACCAACAATCACGTTATTGACGGTGCAAGCAATATTACCGTCAGACTTAAGAACGGAAATGAATATAAGGCTGAGCTTATCGGCACAGATGCAGATACCGACCTTGCTGTAATAAAGGTCTCTGCAGAGGAGACCCTTCCTCCGGCCGTATTCGGAAACAGCGATGTTCTCAGAGTAGGTCAGCAGGTAGTCGCTGTGGGTAATCCCCTCGGCTCTCTCGGCGGTACGGTTACCACCGGCATTATCAGCGCTCTCGACCGTGAGGTTACCGTTGAGGGCAAGAAGATGAACCTTCTTCAGACAGATACCGCTGTAAACCCCGGTAACTCCGGCGGCGGACTCTTTAACCTTAAGGGTGAGCTTATCGGCGTGGTCAATGCCAAGTCTTCCGGCAGTGACGTTGAGGGCCTTGGATTTGCTATCCCTGCGGTAACTGCGGCAAAGACGGTGTCCGAGCTTATAGAGTACGGCTACGTTAAGGGCAGAGTGGATCTCGGTCTTGTGCTCATTGATATCTCTGATTCTATGACCGCAATGTATTACAGAGTAAACACCCTCGGCTGTTATGTATCATCCTCTAAATATACTGACGAACTGAAGCAGGGTGACAGGATCATCGCGATAAATGACACAGAGGTAGTTTACTCTGACGATATCCTTGAGCTGAAAAACGATATGTCGGTCGGCGATACCGTAACCGTTACCGTTGTAAGAAACGGCAAAACTTTAGATGTTGAATTCGTCTGCAGAGAAAAAACTCCGGGCGAGTCTGACATAAACTTTGAAACCTGATAGATTTTCCTCAAAGGTAAGAACGGGGTCGCCCAGGCGACCCCGTTCTTACACTAATGAGCGATTTTCTGTTGCAATAAAGAAAAATTTATATTATAATTATATTATGATAATTTTATATCATTGAAAGAGACTGGAGAAGACTGAGATGTACAAAATACTTGTAGTTGATGACGAAGCGAGAATAAGAGAGCTTATTGTTAAGTACGCCGCCTTTGAAGGTCATGAAACCGTTGAAGCCGGTGACGGTATGGAGGCGGTACGCATCTGCCGTGAACAGAGCTTTGATATCATCATTATGGATATAATGATGCCGGAGCTCGACGGCTTTTCCGCCTGCAGAGAGATACGTAAGAATTCAAATACTCCCATACTTATGCTGTCTGCCCGCGGAGAGGAATATGATAAGATCAACGGCTTTGAGCTGGGTATAGACGATTACGTGGTCAAACCCTTCTCTCCCAAGGAGCTTATGCTCCGTATCGAGGCAATAATGAAGAGGGTGCAGAAGTCTTCTGCGCCTGAGGCTCCGAAGAACGAGATCTTCGAGTATCGCGGACTCAAGGCGGACATTACCGCAAGAATAGTTTACGTTGACGGTCAGCGGGTGGATATGTCGCCCAAGGAATACGACCTGTTCTTCTATATGCTGCGTAACAAGAATATTGCTCTCACAAGAGAAAAGCTTATCTGCGACGTATGGGGTTATGACTTTTACGGTGATGACAGAACTCTTGACACTCACATCAAGCTGCTTCGCCGCAGTCTGGGTGAGTACAGTAAGCTGATAGTGACTCTCAGAGGTGTGGGATACAGATTTGATCTCAGCGATATGTGATCATGGGTGTACCTATGAACAGTATCAAAAACAGAAGAAAAGCTACACTGCGTCGGCGCAGACCCTTCCTGTCTATGCAGCTGTACGGCTACTTTTCATTTTTTGCCATAGTGGTTTTGGTGATACTCTGGGTGTTCCAGACCATATTGCTGGATAATTTTTATCAGTCTATCAGAATGTCAGAGCTTAGGCGTACTGCTTCTGTAATATCGGGTCAGCTGGGCAGCAGTCAATTTGGTGATATAGTCAAGGAACTGGCGGTTGACCATGAGGTGTGTATCAGAATATATGACGAAAAGGGAAAGCAGATAGCCTCCTGCGACGTTCTCGAGGATTGTGTTATACACCATACCGATTCCGATACCATAAACAGATTTTTCCTTGAGGCAAAGGCAAACGGGGGACTGAGTACGACCACTCTCAAACGTGAGGGCTTCAAATATACTCAGTCATCGGAGGGACTTGGAGATACTATAGTTCTTACCAGTATTACTGCCGATTCTTTTGGTACAGGGTACGTTATACTGCTTAATGCAAATATCGCCCCTGTTTCCGCCACGGTAAATACCCTTCAGAGTCAGCTTCTGTGGGTATCCGTTATAACGATAATAATGGGTATGATATTCGCCATACTTATGTCACGGCAGATCTCCCGACCCATTACCAAGCTGAGCCGTTCGGCAAAGGCTCTTGCCGAGGGCAGCTATACTGCGGATTTCTCTGTCAGCGAGGGCTGTTACGAAGTGGGTGAGCTCAGCGATACCCTTACTTATGCGGCAAAGGAGCTGTCAAAGACCGATAAGATGCAGAAGGAGCTTATAGCCAATATATCCCACGATCTTCGTACCCCTCTTACTCTTATCAAGGGCTACGGAGAGGTAATGCGGGATATTCCCGGAGAGATGACTCCCGACAATATGCAGGTTATTATTGACGAGACAGAGAGACTTTCCTCTCTTGTAAGCGACCTTGTTGATATGTCTAAGCTTCAGTCAGGTGCGCCTGTGCTGTCAAAGGAGAACTTTGACCTGGGCGAGATCGTTCTCGAAACGATGCAGAGATATAAAAAGCTTACCGAGAAGGACGGCTATCTTCTTGAGTATAACTGCGAAAGCGGTCTTACTGTAGATGCAGACAAAACGAGAATACTGCAGGTAATATATAACCTCATCAATAATGCGGTAAATTACACGGGAGAGGACAAAAAGGTCACCGTACATGCATATCGGGACGGAGACTATGCCCGGGTGGATGTTATAGATACCGGAGAGGGTATCGAGGCTGACAAGCTTGCCCTTATCTGGGACAGATACTATAAGATAGATAAGGTACATCGCCGTGCCACCGTAGGAACGGGTCTGGGACTTTCTATAGTAAAAAATATTCTGGTGCTTCACGGTGCACAGTACGGTGTTGACAGTATTCCCGGCCAGGGCAGTACCTTCTGGTTTGCAATGAAGCTAATCGGAACAGACGAAAAAGAAGTAAATAATATTAATGATACAGGAGAAAACGACAATGGAACAGTATAAGAGAGAATTCATCGAATTTATGGTAAGAAGCGACGTGCTCCGCTTCGGTGACTTTGTTACCAAGAGCGGCAGACGCACCCCCTATTTCGTTAACACCGGTAACTACCGTACAGGTGCTCAGCTTTCCGCTCTTGGCGGATACTATGCAAAGTGCTTTGCGGAAAACGTAAAGGAGTGCGACGTTCTCTTCGGTCCTGCAAACAAGGGCATACCCCTTGCAGTTACTACCGCCGCTT
>JAFQUL010000204.1 GCA_017408535.1 Clostridia bacterium | reverse complement strand
TACGGTAGTAGCGGCAGAGGCAATAAACAGTATCAGAGCAGACAACCATATAAGCCTGCCGATAGAATTCTTTTTCATTTGTCTGCTCCTTCCCTTTCGTTATGTTTTACGGTTTTACAGTCAAGTTCAGCCTTTTTCCGGCGGCGCGGATACCGTGCAGTCGGAAAAGTGTTGAAATTGACCGTCCGCGCCCCGCCACGTGGGCGCGGACGGTATATTTTCTTTTTTCAGATCAGGCTGTAATTAGTCGATCTGGGTTACGGTGATAGACAAATCGTAAGCCAAAGACTGAAGAGTAGCTTCGTTGCCAAGATATGTATCAGCCTTATCATTGCCATCAAATGCCCATTCCCAAGTCAGAGCATAAACTGCATCCAGCGTTGTGTTAGGAGGATAAGATTTAGCATCACCATTAAGAGCAGTCTCAACATCGCTCAGTGTGCCTTTGGTAACTACAGGAGTACCGTCTTTTGTCAGTGTGAACTTAACAGGGTAATACTCTTCGTTCAAAGTAAACGTATCGTTTTTATCATTGGCTGTTGTATAATCAAGGTAATCGCCGGCAGCAAGCTTAATTTCGCTCTTTGCATCAAAAGCAATATCAACCTTAACAGCAACCTCAGGGGAACCGCTGATGGTAAATTCTACATCGCCATCAACATCCTCAGAAGATGTACCGGGAGCAACTACCTTTGCGTTGTCAACAGACTTTACACTCAACGCTCCATCGTAATCACCATCATGGGTCTCATATTCGTTTGAGAATCCGGAGCCGGAAACTATACGGATATCAACGCCCCATTTAGCAACTCTTGCAGTATCGGTACCGCTTGCAGTGGTAACGTACTTAGCAAAAGTTCCGCTGATAGCACAGGTGGAAAGGAGAACTGCTACCAGAAGAGCGGAAGCAACTCTCATAACTTTGTTTTTTCTCATTCTAAAAAACTCCTTTCTTTTGTTTGCGCATATTCGCAGGTGTGCCTGCGGATACCCGCATCCTTAAATTCTTCCCTCACCGGGAAAGACAGTATACCGGGCATATCCCCGCCAAAAGAGGGGTATGACCCACCCGCAGAGAATGCCGCGGCATTTTATATCATCCCCGGAACGTGGCTTCCGAAGGAAGAATATACTTTGTTTTACTTTTCTCCGCTCTCGGGATCATTTTTTGCGGAGCTCTCTTTTGCCGCCTTTTCTGCACGGAGAGCCTCAAGCTCTGCCAGCAGTGCGGCATTGTCCGCCTGCTTGCCCCTGTCGTAGAGACGGCGGCGGATAAGATCGTAGGCTACCAGAAGAATTATCGGCAGTACCACGCATATTATCAGACCGGTAGTGGACTGCATAAACATTGCCACGTGGCCGGCACCGGGGATGCGTGTCCTGTATACACCCACCAGCTTGTCGGCGGGAACGGGATCCTTGTCCTCAGTATTGTTGTTGATACCCTTGGTAATAAAGCTGAGCTTGCCGTTCTCGGAAACGATACGCTCCACGCGGTGGGTAACGATGCTCGTGCCGTTGCCCGCAGGATCAAAGAAGGATATTACGTCCATTTCCTTTACCTGCTCGGGAGAAACGGTGTGGCAGATTATAAGGTCACCGCTCTTTATATCGGGATACATAGAGTCTGTCAGCACTATAAGTGGAAGATAGCCGCCTATACTGGGGACCTCCTCGCGGTTGGTATAGCTTTTTATTATCAGGGTCAGATTTATGATCAGAATAGGAACAAGAATGATACACATCACCGTTCCTATAACGGTCAGCACCTTGTGGGTAACCGAGGTCTTCTCTTTACTCATCGTTACTGTTTTCTTCTTTCTTAAAATATTGTTCAACTGAACGGTAGATAACGCGGAATATATGCTCGACGTAATCGTCCTCCTCGCGCATATGTCCGTTATGAACTCTTACTGCAAAGCTGAGCATAACGTCAAGAATATAATTGAGGATCATCCACACGTCTGCCTCATCGGCAAATACACTGCTGAACATCTCTACAGCCGGTCTGTACCGCAGCTTGTGGTCATCTGCCGAATACTTAATAAAATACGGAGAATAATAATAGCGGATAAATGCAATACACTTTTCACGGTTGCCCATCAGGAAAGTCCATATTGATGTGAAAAGCATGCGGGATCTGCTCTCCCTGTCAAGGCCGGGGGTAAACATGATGGGTAAATGAAGCATCAGCTTTGAAACAAGCTCCTCATCCAGGCTGTCGAACGCCCTTGCCAAAAGTTCTTCTTTGTCGGAAAAATTACTGTAGATGTATGCCTCGTTGATATCTGTTCCGCTTACGATCGCCTTAGTGGTAGTTTTGTCGAGCCCGTTCGCTGCAATGACCTTGATAGCGTTGTCTATCAACCTTTCACGAACGTTTACGCATTTCACTTTGAGATCTCCTTTTCTGTTTTATATATTTTTAAGTGTTTACTTAAAAATGCGGAAAAATTAAAGACAACTATCCCGTAAAACACTGCAGTGTCCTAC
>JAFQUL010000203.1 GCA_017408535.1 Clostridia bacterium | reverse complement strand
TTGAAATATTCGAAGGCTTTCTCGGGGTCTTTGCCGTGACGTGCTGTGGACACTGTCGCGCGCAAATACAGGTCTCTGATGTGGAAGTGGGCATATCCGCAATTTTCTTCGCCGAAAATTGATTCGTATAAATGCGCAAGGTCTAAATACAGCTTTGCCCCCTCGGGGCTTGTGAATAACGAGACCTTGGTACCTATCGAATAGCAGATAACGGTTTTCAGTTCTGTTAAAAGCTCAATAATAGCCTCACCTTGGTATTTATCGCGTTCCTCCGCCTCTGTTGCTTTTCCCAGCAACAATTCACGGCTGGCACGGAGGGAATTCTGCTTTTCGGCAAGAGCCTTTGCCTTATCGTTATATCCCATTTTTGCATAAACCATTACCAGCATCATTGTAATGACGTCTCTGTCCTCGGAGGGAATATCCATACCGAGAACCTTTTCAAATACTCTGATCTCCTCCTGCCAGTAAATATTGCCGGAGTTGTATTCGGTGTCCTCGTGAGCGTAGTCGGAGCCGTCGATGGTATAGCTTCGCGCACCGTATTTTTTCCACCCGTGTATACTGAGAGCATATCCAAGCTTTATCAGTACCTGCGGCTCTGAGGGGAATTCTTCGGCAGCAGAACGGAGCATTTCCACGCATTCCGTCATATCCGCTTGGGCATTTAGTGCTTCTTCTGCTTTTTCGAGTATCGATCTCAGCTTTTCCTCTCTGTCCTTACTGTAGCCGAACAGCTCGTCAATGCTTACGTTAAAGTAATTCGCAATAGCGGGGATCAGCTCCATATCGGGGTAACCGCCGTTCGCTTCCCAGCGGGAAACTGCTTGACAGCTGACCCCGAGAACACTTGCAAGATCCTCTTGCTTTCGCCCGTCACGCTGACGGAGCTGTCTGATCTTTTCACCTATCTTGATATTCATAGGATTCCTCCTGATGTTTTATTCACCGGTGTGATCTTATGGTATCATAAAATCGAATGATAATCAATAATCAATTAGTTGTTTATCAGTAAAGCTACGCTTGATTATATAGAGTGATATAGCGTTCGATATAATTACGATCGCATTTTATATTGTCTTTTTTAGACTCCGGTATTATAATTAATTTGCGGAAAAGCATATTTTGGGGAAAATTTATCGAAAACAGCTCCAAGTTATTACACACTTTTGATTTTTTTCTGACTGTTATTTATGAAGGGCCTTTCAGTACATTTGAGAAAGGAGGAACGGCTATGAAAAAAGAAGACGGCAAAAAGGGTATTTCTATAACCGACGATGGGATAATTGAGCTCTATTTTATGAGGGATGAAAAGGCGATATTTGAAACCGACTTAAAATACGGAAAATATCTTTTTTCGGTGGCGTATAATATTCTTCACGATAAGCACGACTGCGAGGAATGCTTAAACGATACCTATCTCGGTGCATGGAATGCCATACCGCCAACAAGACCGGGTGTGCTTAAAGCGTTTCTTGTGACTATTATGCGGCGGGTCGCGGTTAACCGTTATCATAAAAAATCGAAGGTGTCCAGCATACCCTCGGAGATGACGGTATCACTTAGCGAATCGGAAGAATTTATTTCCGGTGACGGAGAGGTGGATTCCGGTTTTGATGCTCTGGCACTGGGACGCATTATCAGCGATTTTGTCCGCTCGCTCCCCGGACGGAGGCAATTCATTTTTATCGGTAGGTACTATCTCTGTGAGACTGTAGACGCCATTGCGAGTGACCTGGATCTTAGCCGTTCAACGGTAAACAAAGAACTCAGTGCCATAAGAAGGGAACTGAGGGAAAAACTCGAAAGTGAGGGCTATTCGGTATGAAAAAGAAAGAATGGAACGAGGGATTAGATCACCTTGCCCCCGACCTTGTGGAAAAATATATTGCAGAAAAGGAAAGGCTCAGCCGAAAGAAAAAAATCAAAAGTATATGGGTTCGGTGCGGTGCTGTTGCGGCGTGCTTTGCTATTCTTGTCTTCGCGGCTGCTGTAGTGCCGACGCTCAGAGAAGACGATACGGTAGATCCGCCTATCGACATACCCGGTATTGATACTACATTACCTCAGGTCAGTACAGCACCCTCTGATACCACAGAGCCTTTTACAGATACAACAGATCTTGACACCAAGATCCCGGATGATACCACCGTTTCAGTAAATAATGAAACCACCGGTACAGAACCGATACAGTCCCCCGACACATTTGCTTCGTTTGAAGCATTTGAAAAGCAGGAGAGGGAAGCGGGGGACAAGGGAGTATCGCACTACTATATTCCCACCTTATTGCCTAACGGCTACGAATTATCGGAGATCACCAAGCGGGACGGGGTATACGTTATGGCCGAGTATACT
>JAFQUL010000202.1 GCA_017408535.1 Clostridia bacterium | reverse complement strand
GGCGTAACCGTCAGCGGCACAGTAACAAGCTTCAACAGCAATACCGATGAGATAACCGTAGCCCTGTATAAAGAGGGCAGTGCATCTGCAGACTATACCGCTACGGTAAAAGGTAACAGCGCAAGTTACACCCTTTCCGGTGTTGCCGCCGGTACCTATACTATGAAGGTATCTAAGAATAACCACGTCACCCGTGAGTATGAACTTACCGTCGGTACCGGCAACGTAACTCAGGACGTTAAGATCCATCTTAAGGGTGATATCAACGGCGACGGCAGAGTAAATACAACCGACGTAGGACGTGCAAACGCCCACGCAAAGAAGACTAATCTTCTTTCTGGTTATGAGCTTTCCTGTGCCGATGTAAGCGGCGACGGAAAGGTTAATACCACCGACGTCGGCCGAATGAACGCCCACGCAAAGAAGACGAATCTTATGTGGTAAAGCTTCAGCCTTTGGCTGAGCTCCGACTTCCGTGTGCCGGAAGACAATAACCTGTCTTAATATCTCTCTGTACCGAAAACTGCAGACTTTCGTGACAGCGAGGTTTAAGAATATAAAAGAAAACACCGGATTTTAGTAGTCCGGTGTTTTCTTTTGACTGAGTGGGGGAGAGGTTTTACATGCACCCCGTTACAGCATTTCTTTTAGCTGTTCTTCGCTTATTACGGTAATCCCCAGTTCTCTTGCTTTTGTGAGCTTTGAGCCTGCATCCTCTCCGCAGAGGAGATAGTCTGTCTTTTTAGAGACGGATGAGGTGACCTTACCGCCGTTTGCTTTTATAAGAGCGGTCGCCTCGTCACGGGAGAGAGAGGGAAGAGTGCCGGTTATAACGAAGGTGTAGCCCTCAAGACTTGACGATGCAGGCGCTTTGTCCTCCGCCTCGGTAACGATACCGTGTGACTTCAGCCTTTCGATAAGGGCGATATTTTCGGGTGAGGAGAAGAACTCCCGCACGTTCCTTGCGGTTATCTCTCCAATGTCTCTGATACTGCACAGCTCCTCAAGAGGTGCGGAAATGAGAGCATCTATGGTCCTGTATTCATCTGCAAGCACTGCGGCCGCAACCTCACCTATCTGTCTTATACCGAGAGCGTAGATGAGTCTTGCAAGTCCTGCGGTTTTTGAGGCGGCAACCGCACCTACCAGGTTCTGTGCCGATTTCTCCCCCATTCTCTCAAGAGGAACAAGATCATCCACCGTCAGCGAGTACAGATCCGACACGTCAGAGATCAGAGAGGCTTCAAGCAGCTGATCGATTATCTGAGGTCCGAGACCGTCAATATTCATTGCGGCCTTTGATACAAAGTGCGCAATATTACGTGAAAGCTGTGCGGGACATTTTGGGTTTGTACAGCGGTATGCCGCACCCTCGTCCCCGTCAGCACCGGTGTCACGGGTCACCTTTCCTCCGCAGGAGGGGCAGGTATTCGGCATTGAAAACGGAATTTCGCTGCCGTCTCTGAGTGCGGGAAGACTGCATACTACCTCGGGAATAATATCTCCCGCCTTCTGCACGGTAACGGTATCGCCTATTCTGATGTCTCTTTCTCTTATAATATCGATATTGTGCAGAGAAGCTCTTGAAACGGTAGTTCCGGCAAGTCTCACCGGAGAGAGAATGGCAGTAGGTGTAAGAACACCGGTTCTGCCGAGAGACAGAGAAATATCGAGAAGCTTGGTGTTCTTCTGCTCCGGGGGATACTTGTAGGCTACAGCCCATTTCGGTGTGTTCGTCCCCTCGCCAAGTACCTCTCTGACAGAAAGATCGTCTGCCTTTATAACGATACCGTCAATATCGTAGGGGAGAGTATCACGCTCTAATGCAATATGCTTTATATGCTCTATCAGCTCATCTGCGTCAGAGGTACGGATACGCTTAGGGAGTATCTTAAGACCAAGCTCCCCAAGTCTGTCAAGTATTTCGGTATGAGAGAGGGAATCATTGCCGATATCGCCGTACTGCAGATTGAATATAAAGATATCCAGCTTTCTTTCCGCCGCAATGCGTGGATCAAGCTGTCGCAGTGACCCTGCCGCCGCATTTCGCGGATTAGCGAGAAGATCCTCTCCCGCCTCCTCACGGATACGGTTAAGCTCTCTGAAGCTGCTCCTCGGCATAAATACCTCTCCTCTTACGCAAAGGCTGAGGGGCTCTTTAAGAATAAGAGGAATGGAGGAAATAGTACGGAGATTCTGAGTCACATCCTCGCCGATATTACCGTCACCTCTGGTGGCACCTCTGACGAAACGTCCGTCCTCGTATATCAGGGCAACGGACAGGCCGTCTATTTTCGGCTCTACCGAAAATTCGGGGATATACCCAAGCTCCTTCTTTACTCTCTCGATAAATGCTCTGATCTCATCATAGGAAAAAACGTCTGAGAGACTGTTAAGGGGAACTGTATGAGTGAATTTTTCAAATTTGTCAAGGGCTGAGCCTCCCACTCTCTGAGTGGGGGATGCCGCATCAAAAAACTGCGGATTTTCTTCCTCAAGCCGAAGCAGCTCGGCATACATCATATCATACTCGTAGTCGGATATCTCAGGAGTATCATATACGTAATACAGGGTAGAGTGGTGGCTGAGTGTCTTTCTGAGGTATTCTATTCTTTCCTTCGGGGTCATTTTTTACCTCCGCGCAGATAATTTAACTTATTATTTCACCTTTTAATTATATCATACTTTTCTTTTGTTGGCTATAGTTTTTTGTCTTTACCAGACAAAAAAGGCAGTCCTTCGACTGCCTTTTTATTGTAAGACGAAAACCCCGCCATAGTGGCGGGGTTCCATAAAGGCTTTGCCGATGAGCAGAAAGCAAATAAAAATTCAGCGAAGAATGATCTTGTGTCAAAGGCTCCCTTGTGTAAAGGGAGCTGTCAGCGAAGCTGACTGAGGGATTGTTTTGTGTAGATTATCGCTTTTTACAATCCCTCCGTCACGGCAAGCCGTGCCACCTCCCTTTACACAAGGGAGGCTTGGTT
>JAFQUL010000201.1 GCA_017408535.1 Clostridia bacterium | reverse complement strand
TATATCTCTGCCTTTGCATACAGTGACCTTACCGCATGGTCTGACAGCTACAGTTGGTTTGATGCACATCATACAGAGGTCAAGGCCGGTGAGAAGCTTACCCTCAAACTTTCCTCTGCCGGCTATGATGAGGCATTTAATCCTATCGTTCTTCCTGTGTCCGGAGCGGTGATCACCGTTGACGGCGGGAAGACAGAGTACGTAACAGACGAAAACGGAAGCGTTACTATAGAGCTTAGTGCAGGCGAGCATCTTATCAGCGCAGTATCCGATACTGTTACCCTCGTTCCCCCGGTATGTATAGTAAATACGGCTGACGCTCCTGTTGTGGAGGCACCTCAGACCGCCGATGCTTCTCTTTCAGTTATCGTAGCTTTTGCTTTTGCTGCGATTTCTCTCTGCGTTACTGCGGTCAGAGGAAAATCTGTATATGAAAAATAAGCTTTTAACGGTCATAGCGACAGTTATACTTTCGGTGGCTTTCACCCTTTGTTCATTTGCCGTTGTGAATACTGAAAAAAGCGATATCGCAGACGGGATCACCGATCCCGTCTGTGATATCCTGAAGTATAAGCTTGCTTCTGCCGGAGCAAAAGACGTTGATGGATGGGTAACGGGCGAGCTCTCTCTCGGTGCGGGGGTGAGCTCAGAATGGTACGTGCTTGCTCTTTCTCAAAGCGGATACAGAGATTTTTCTGCCTACACTCAAGCCCTTGAAAAGTATATAAGCGACAGAGAGATAAACTCTGCTGTCACACGGCAGAAGTATGCACTCGTTTTGCTCTCTGCCGGTGGAGATAAGAAGCTGGCTGAGGAGCTTGCACGCGACACAGCGGGAAAGCAGGGAATAATGAGCCTTATCTACGGTCTGCATCTTTATATTAACGGTATCGACGCAGGTATGGACGTATCTCAGCTTACCGAAAAAATACTCGAGCTGCAGTCAGGGGACGGCGGCTGGTCGCTTAGCGGTAAGTCGGGGGACCCTGACGTTACCGCTATGGTACTGGAGTCGCTGGCTATTCTTTCTGACCGGGGAGAGAAAACGGATGATTCCATTGCCCGAGGAGTGGAATTTCTTGCCTCTCTGATGCTTGAGGACTGCGATTATAAGAGCTACGGGGTTGCCAATGCCGAGAGTACCGCACAGGTGATCTGTGCGCTTTCCTCTCTCGGGATAGACCCTATGAAAGATCTGAGATTTATTAAGGACGGCAAAACTCTCTTTGACGGACTTAAAAAATACCGTATCGGCAGCGGTGGATTCTCACATATTGAAGGCGGCGAAGAAAATGATACCGCTACAGTACAGGTTATGCTTGCGTATATATCATATCTTCGTTTTCTCGGTGGGGAGAGTCCTATATACCTTCTTGATCTTCCTCGCGGTGTTTCCTCTGCTGTAGAACTGATCCACACAGAAAAAACAGAGAACGAAGAAACTACGTCTGCTATTGACACACCGGAAGAAAAAACGGAAGAAAAAATAAGTTATAAGGTGTGGCTGTGCGGTGCAGTTGCAGTTATAGCCGTTATTATCGCTGTAATATTTCTTATTACCGGTAAAAGAAATAAAAAGAATTTCATTTTTGTATTCTGTATTGCCGTTATATCGGTATTATTGATCCTTTTCACCGATATAAAGACAAAGGACAGCTACTACAGCGACGTGGGCGGTACAAAAGAAGTAGTTGGACAGGTTACCGTCAGTATCAACTGCAGTGCGGCAAACGGGATCGTTTCAACCGAGTATATACCGTCTGACGGTGTTATACTCGGGAATACCGTTGTTGATATCTGCGACGGAGATACCGTGTACGATGCACTTATCACAGCTACAAAGAAGCATGGTATACACCTCGAAAGCTCGGGCGGAGATGGTATGAAATACATCTCCGGAATAAATTATCTATATGAATTTGACTGCGGTGATCTTTCGGGCTGGATGTATTACGTCAACGGAGAATCTCCGTCAGTCGGGTGCGACAGCTACAAAAGTTCAGACGGAGATATTATCGAGTGGATATATTCTCTCGATCTTGGACGAAGCTAAAAACTAAAAAAGGAGGAAGGAAATGAGAAGCTTTGCTGAATATAATCCCATTGCAGTCACGCTGTATTTTATCTTGGTTACCGGTGTGACGATGTTTGTGTCTGATCCCATTTTTACTGCCGTTTCCTTCCTGGGTGCAGTACTGTTTACCCTTATGCGGGGCGGAGAAGGACAGCTAAAAAGGCATATTTTTTCTCTCATTCTGTTTTTCATAACTGCTCTGGTAAACCCGCTTGTATCACATAACGGTGTGACGGTGCTGTTCTTTATAAACGATAATCCCATAACCCTTGAAGCGGTTATCTACGGCTGTTTTAATGCTCTTATGATAGTAACTGTGCTCTATTGGTTTTCAGCCTTTTCGGGGATAATGGACAGCGACAAATTGCTTTACGTTTTTGGGGCATTTTCACCTAAGGTCGCTCTCGTGCTTTCTATGGCTCTGCGTTATATTCCCTTGTTTTCAGAGCGGCAGAAGAGGGTAAGGTCCGCTCAGACTGCAGTAGGACTCTATAAAGACGGAAATGTCCCCGATAGGGTACGCGGCGGAGTCAGAGTATTTTCGATAATGACAACGTGGGCACTGGAAAAGGGTATAGTAACCGCTGACAGTATGTCGGCAAGGGGTTACGGACAGGGTAGGCGGTCACGCTTTACCCCGTTCAGGTTTTACTTTTGTGACTTCTTATTGATCATTATATCTGTCATAGCCACGGCGGTTTCTGTTTGGCTTACCGCAGATCACAAATTTGTATTTTATCCGGCACTGCAGTTTCCGTCTGTGACGGTAACGAATCTGCTCGGTTATGCCGCCTACGGTACACTTGTACTGTTTCCGGTAATAAATGATTTGAAGGAGGAGATAAGATGGAGATACTTAAGGTCGAAGATCTGAGCTTTTGTTATCCCGGTGAGAAAGAGCCTGTACTTAAAGATATTTCTTTCTCCGTTGCCGAGGGCGAGTTTCTGTGTCTCTCCGGTGCTACCGGATGCGGTAAATCCACCTTGCTCAGACTTCTGAAAAAGGAGCTTTCACCTAAAGGGGATAGAAGCGGACGTATACTCATCTCGGGAGAAAATATTGATGATCTTGACAGTGCGGAAAAGATCGGCTTTGTTATGCAGTCCCCGGATGAGCAGATAGTAACCGATACCGTATGGCACGAGCTTGCCTTCGGGCTTGAAAATATCGGAATGAAAAGGGAAAAGATCGCTCTGAGAATAGCGGAGATAGCTTCATACTTCGGTATGAGCGCTTGGTATGATAAGAAGACATCAGAGCTGTCGGGCGGACAAAAGCAGATGCTGAATCTTGCGGCGGTAATGGCTATGTCCCCGGATATACTGATACTTGATGAGCCTACCTCTCAGCTTGATCCGATAGCGGCATCTGAGTTTATATCTACCGTAAAAAAGCTTAACCGTGAGCTGTCTCTGACGGTGATAATAACCGAGCATCGCCTTGAGGAGGTCATACCAGTCTCAGACAGAATAATGATAATGAAAGACAGAGGAATAGCTCATCTCGGCTCTCCCCGGGATATCGTGTCGCGGGTGGGGGATTCTCCCGAAATACTTGCTTCAATGCCATCTGCGGCACAGCTGTATCACGCCGTGGACGGCGAGGGGCAATGTCCCCTTGACGTGAGAGAGGGAAAACGGTTTATCGAGACCGGGTTTAGGGCAGATCATACCGCTTTGACAAGTGAGAAATATACTCATTCCGAAGAAAAGGCACTTGAATTTAAGCAGGTTTTTTTCCGTTATGCGAAGGAGACTCAGGATGTGCTTGATTCTCTCAGTCTGACGGTTTACAGCGGAGAAGCGTACTTTATTCTCGGCGGAAACGGCTCGGGTAAGACTACTGCTCTCGGTGCCGCATCCGGATTACTTAAACCGTACAGCGGAAGCATCAGAGTCTTCGAAAAAAAACTAAAGGAATATAAAAATAATTCACTCTACAGCGGCTGCCTTGCACTTCTTCCCCAGGAGGTAGAAACGCTGTTTCTGTCAAATACTGTCAGAGAAGAGCTCATAGATGCCTATGAGGAGGCAAAAATGCTTCCCATAGACGTTGACACGCTCCTTGACAAGCATCCCTATGACCTGTCGGGGGGAGAAAAACAGCTTATAGCGCTTGCCAAGGTGCTGTCGCAGAAACCGAGAATCCTTCTTCTCGATGAGCCTACTAAGGGTATTGACGCTGTATCAAAGCAAAGGCTTGCCGAGGTACTGAGGCTTCTTAAAAAGAATGGCATAACAGTTGTTGCAGTCACTCACGACGTGGATTTTGCCGCAATGTGTGCCGACAGATGCGCTATGTTTTTCCGCGGCAGAGTAGTCGCCGAAAATACTGTGCGGGAGTTCTTTTCCGACAACAGCTTTTATACTACCCCGATAAACAGAATGACCCGTGGTTATTACAGCGGTGCTGTAACGGTGTCTGACTGTGTGGAGCTTTGCCGTCTTAACGGAGTAAGGGACGGTGCCGCAGTATGACGGTAATAAAAAGTAAACCGCTGAGAGAGATATTTAAGATATTAATTCCCTTTATCCTTATTCCGTTTTCAGTGGTCATCGGGGCAATTATATCTCCGGAAAGATCCTATTTATACGTATCCCTTGCGGTGACTCTTTTGTCTCTGCTTCTCTTTATAAGCGGCTTTGACAGAAAGCAGACGGGGACAAGGAGAATGGTCATATCTGCAGTTATGACGGCACTTTGCGTCATAGGAAGGTTTATTCCCGTATTTAAGCCTATAACCGCCATTACCGTTATAACCGGTGTATATATCGGCGGAGAGTCCGGCTTCCTTGTAGGAGCGGTTTCGGCATTTATTTCGAATTTCTTTTCCGGTCAGGGACCGTGGACACCTTTTCAGATGCTGGGGTGGGGAATAATCGGTCTTCTTTCCGGAATGCTGTCACGTCCGCTTAAAAAGAACAGATGGCTGATCGTGACATTCGGTACAGTTATGGGAATGCTGTATTCATTTATTATGGACGTATGGACTGTGCTGTGGGGCGGCGGTTTTTCGGCAGAACTGTACCTTGCCGCTATTGTTACGGCGATACCTCATACGGTCATCTATTCCGTTTCAAATATGATATTCCTTATCATTCTTGCAAAGCCCTTCGGAGAAAAGCTTGAAAGAATAAAATTAAAGTACGGTATTTGACAAAATAAAGTGAAAACTATAAGTATAACAGCTCTTATATTAGGGTTAAAACGAACTAATAATTTTTGATCAAAACATGTTGACTTTTTTCAAAAATATGATATTCTATGACTTAAGGAACTTCAAAAGAGTATACTGCGATAAGAGTATCGGTTTACTTCGGTGAAGATCAGAGTAATTAGCTTATACGCTTTTTACCTTAAGCAAAGAAAGGATACACAGTATGAAGATGAGAAGAGTTATATCGTTTGTTACGGCATTAATTATGATGCTTTCTTTAATGATGCCCCTTCTTACGGCAGTTGCGGCAGAAGAAGAGCCGCTGAAAAAGAGAGCCACGTATTATACCGAAGAAAAAATCAAGAGTGCCCGTGAAAATATTGAAAAATACGACTGGGCGAAAGCGATTGCAAACCCCATTATAGAAAAAGCTGATAAATTTGTTTCTCAGGGTTATGCTTTTATATGGGATAATCTTGCTTCTCAGGGACTTCCGCGTTCATACGCCGTAAACCAGCCGGACGGATGTCTTAACTGCGGAAAGGCGATCGATGCACACGGAAACTATCCGTATATTTACGATCCTATAGGAAATCCGTGGACTATTACCTGTCCGTCTTGCCAAATGGTATTTCCGACCAATGATTTCAAATCTTTCTATTTTTCCGCACTTGATGAGAACGGAAATTTCGATGCTTCAAGAGGAGATAAAGAATATCTTAAAAATATCAGATACCCCGAAAAGGGTGAAAACTGGGGTGTTGATGACGGTTGGGGATACACTCATACCGACGGAAAAAGGTATACCTTCGTGGCTTATTACAATCACGAAGCAAATTACCGTTACACGCTTAACGAGGCGATAAGCGCTGCATACCAGGCATATCTCTTTACCGGCGAGCAGAAATACGCTGACTGGGTAATAGTTGCTCTTGACAGGATCGCTCAGATCTATCCCGAGATGACTATATCTAATCAGAAAGATGGGGATGGTTTTCTTCATTCCCACGCAGGTCGGGATAACGGTAAAATAATGGGCTGTATATGGGAGACAACTACCGTCAGGCCGTATCTTTTTGCTTACGACGCTGTATACGGTGCTTATGATTCCATGTCTGATGAAGCAAAAGAGTTTCTGAAAACAGTTTCCCACGGAGAACGTGATACGTACAAGAAGCTTATGTGTCACGTTGAAGAAGGACTTTTTATGGAGATCTTTCCTGCTGTCAGAGACGGAGTGATTTACGGAAACCAGGGAATGCATCAGTATACTCTTGCGGCGGCTGCTATGATACTGGACGATGATACTCTTTCAAAAGAATGGCTCGACTTCGTATTTGCTACCTCTTCCGGAGATAGTGGAAATCTCAGCGGTGTTTTTACAAATGAAGTTGACAGAAACGGTTTCGGACGTGAAGCCGCACCCGGATATAACGCACTTTGGATAGATGAATTTATTGGAATAGCTGAACTTCTGAGCGGTTATAAGATCGGCGGAGACGGAGCAAGCTACGACCTCTTCCAAAACGTGAAGTTCAAAAAGATGCTTTATGCTTTTATTGACCTTATTGTATCCGACAGATACATTCCGTCAATAGGAGATACGGGATATACTGGCCTTGGGATCATTGATACACAAACGAGCAGTTTCCTTACTGCATATTCCGTTTATGATGACCCCCGTCTTGCTCAGTTAATATACCTTAAGAACAATAACAGTACAGATGGGCTTCCCCTCAATTTATTTGATTCCGGTGCAGGGGAATTGACTACCAAGATAGAAAACATAATAAAGGAAGAGGGACCGCTTGAGGTTGATTCTGTGAACCTTACCGGTTATGGCTATGCTTGTGTAAAGGGTTTTGATGAAGAAGAAGGTACCGAGGCTAAAAACTCTGAAACAGCAGTATATCATTATTACGGAAAAACCGGTGAACACGGTCATCTGGATGCTCTGAATCTTGGACTTTTTGCTTATGATATCGATCTTATGCCCGATCTCGGGTATCCGGAGTTTGCGGACGGTAGCGATTATCACGAAACATATCTCGTTAATAATACCACCAGTCACAATACCGTGCTTGTAAACGATTATCCTCAGGCAGTTCAAACGGTAGGAACCCCCTGTCTCTTTGATGACAGCGACTTTGTAAAGGTCATATCCACCAAAGCCGATGTTTACAGGTCGGTAATGGCAGAAGAATATAAGAGAACAACAGCTACCGTAAAATACGGTGACGGACAGTATTATCTTGTTGACTTTTTTGCCGTAAAGGGTGGTAATAAGCATACGTACATACTTCACGGTGCGGAAAGTTCTCTTGTAACCCCTGACGGAATTGACCTTATTCCTCAGGAAGGCGGAACGTTATTCAGTCCCACCGGTACGTACGGCGTTCTCAGTGATTATGCGGGATATTTTATGTTTAAGGATGTAAAAAAGACCGATAGTGTAACGGGTGATTTTACCGTGGATTGGTCTATAGTTGATACGTGGAATCATTCAGAAGCAGAGGACGTACATCTGAAGGTACATATGTTCGGCGAACACGACCGGGTCGCTCTTGCCGATTGTGTTCCTCCCACCAATAAACCCGGTAACCCCGATAAGCTTACGTATCTCTTTGCGGACAGAGTAAGTAAAGATGATTCACCGCTTGTAAGTATGTTCAATTCGGTAATAGAGCCTTACAGCGAAACTCCTATTATTGTATCTGCACAGCAGGTACCCGTATATGAAAAGGGCTCAGACAAAGCTATAGAAAGCGAAGACGTAAAGGCTGTAAAAGTAGTTCTTGCCAATGGCAGAACCGACATTATAGCATTCAGTAACGAAAAAGACGGAAAAACCTATAATGTTGACGGAATATTTGATTTCACCGGTTCTCTCGTTGTTTACTCCGTTCTCGGCGATGAAAAGGTCGTATATACAAACGATGCATACGTTTCCGAAGGAAAAGAAGAAGACAGAAGAATAACCGGAACAGTAGAAGACTTTACAAAAGAGCTTACCGATGAAAACTATATAACTGTTACACTTGACAGCGATTATCCTGCAGAAGAGCTTGCCGGCGAATATATTTATATAGACAAGAACATGTTTTCAGAGTACAATGCTTGCTTTAAGATAGAATCTGCAGAAAAGCTTTCTGACGGAAAATATTCTATTTTCATAGGCGATGTAACTCCTATAGATAGACTTACTACCGAAAAGGAAGCAAAGCTGGGTGAATATATATACTCCATAGCTAAAAACAAGAATTTCTACATTCCTCTTTCCAAAATCGAAGGCGATGCGGAAAAAGTATACTTCGGTGCAGAAAAAGATCCCGAGAATATTGAGGGTGATGAAAGCGGTACCGGTGATGAAAACATCGGAGGAGACGTAACTGAACCGAAAGACAGCAGCGTTGTGATATGGATAGCTGTAATTCTAGCTGTCGTTATTGCTGCGGGGGTAGTCGTTGCCGTGATGAAAGCAAAGAAGAGGAAATAATGCAGACATCATTTACCTTCCAAGCGTTTTGAGAAAGCTTAATTGAATAACAAAAATACGGTATTTGACAAAATACCGTATTTTTATTTACAATCTTGCCTGGAAATGGTATAATAAAGGGGTATTTTGATTTGAAAAATCTGCGGAATGATTATGATAAAAAAAGATGACAAAAAGCTTCTGGCGGTAATATTTTCTCTTGCCTGGCCCACTATGCTTGAGCAGTTTATGCAGACTGCGGTACAGTACGTGGATACTGCAATGGTTGGGTCTCTCGGTACCTCCGCAACTGCGGCGGTAGGATCGACCGGAACTGTAAACTGGCTTATCAGCGGAACTGTTTCTGCCCTCGGTATCGGCTTTCTTGCCTTTATCTCTCAGGCAACCGGTGCAAAGCGCTACGGAGACGTTAAAAAAGCATCTGCACAGTCGGTGCTTGCCGTGCTTGTGTCCGGAATATTTTTTACTGCGCTTACTCTCTCGCTCAGCGGCTTGGTGCCTGTCTGGATGCAGGCAGACGTGAGCATACGTTCTCTTGCATCACAGTATTTCTTTATACTGTATGCCCCTATGCTCCCCCGTGCCGCAAGCCTTATATTCGGTACGGTACTCAGGTCCTCCGGCGACACAAAGACCCCGATGGTGATCGGTTTTATAGTTAATGCAGTAAATGTGGTACTGAACTTCTTTTTAATATATGAGACACGTGCTGTCAGCTTGTTCGGTGCAGAGATTACCGTACCGGGCGGAGGAATGGGTGTTATCGGTGCGGCGGTTGCAAGCGCTGCGGCATACACCGTCGGCGGAATACTTATGACGGTGGCGCTCTTCAGACACCCGGCTTTATCTCCTCGCGGTGCATCGTTTATGCCTGACATGAGGATACTGCGCCCCTGTCTTAAGGTCGCATTTCCCAATATGCTTCAGCGCTTCGGTACCTCCCTCGGCTACGTTGCATTTGCATCTATGATCAACTCTCTCGGTGACGTTTCTACTGCGGCACATACTATTGCAAACACGGTGGAATCCGCTTTCTATATCCCCGGGTACGGTATGCAGACAGCCTCTGCGACTCTGGCAGGTAATGCCATTGGCGAGGGGGACAGAAAGAAGGTACGTGACTTTGTACGTATCACCGTTTTGCTTGAGACGGCGATGATGATAATATCCGGCGGTCTTCTGTTTGCTTTCGCACCGACGATGGTCAGTATCTTTTCAAAGGATGCGGCGGTCATCTCTCTCGGCTCATCTGTTTTACGTATGGTGGCACTCTCTGAACCGTTTTTCGGTGTTTCTATTGTTTTTGAGGGTGTTATGCAGGGTGCGGGAAAGACCGCAATGCCGTTTTTGTTCAATATCATCGGTATGTGGGGTATCCGTATCGTAGGAACGTTTATCTGTATTGCTTTTTTCTCTCTCGGACTTGTGTCCGCATGGGCGTGTATGATAACGCACAATATATTGCTTTTCCTCATGTTTACTGTATATTATCTGCGTGGTAAATGGTGCCCGATAAAATAAACTGATATGAATTAAAAATATGAAAAGGAGACGGAAAGGTGAAGGTAAAGGATCTTGAAACTCCTGCTCTTGTAGTAATACAGGACAGAATGGAATATAACCTTAACAGAATGATCGGTATGCTCGGAGGAAAGGCAAAGTTACGTCCACACTACAAGAGCCATAAATGCCCCGAGATCGCCGCAATGCAGATTGCTGCAGGTGCCAAGGGAATAACTTGTGCCAAGCTGTCAGAGGCAGAGGATCTCGTTCTGTACGGTATTAGCGATATTCTTATCGCAAATCAGATAGTTCAGCCCTCAAAGATACTGCGTCTTGCCGCTCTTGCACGCTGTTCAAATATTACCGTCTGTGTCGACAGCGAGGAGAATATCAGAGCGATCTCAGATGCCGCTTCTGCCGCGGGCAGTACCGTTAATCTTTATATCGAGCTTGACGTAGGGATGAAAAGATGCGGTATTGAGGAGTTCAGTGAGTTTTACCGTCTTGCCTGTATTATAGAATCTCTGCCGGGGGTTACCTACGGCGGTATTCAGGCATACGCCGGCAACCTGTCCCATGAGTACGATAAGGAAAAACGTGAGAAGGAAGCATACACCAACAGAGAAAGGGTAAACGCTCTTGCCTATTATCTTGAGCAGAGAGGCATCAAAAACCGTGAGATCAGCGGCGGCAGTACCGGTACCTCATATCTTAAGGCTGACGGCTCTGTTTATACCGAGATACAGGCAGGCTCGTTTATGTTTATGGACAGGGCCTACAGCCGTATGGAGCTGGGTTTCAGAAACTCTCTTTTCGTGATCGCTACTGTAATATCGGTCAAGGAGGACAGAGTAGTTATCGATGCGGGAATGAAGAGCATTGCAACAGACCAGGGAGAGCCGCTGATATGCGGCTGGGATCACGATTCGGTATCTATGAGTGAGGAGCACGCCACCTTCTACGGTAAGCACAGGTTCAAGGTAGGGGATATGGTCATGGTAATTCCCGGCCACTCTTGTACAACAGTAAACCTTTATGACGATCTGTACTTTATACAGGGTGAAAATGTGCTGAAAAAACTGTCTGTAACCGGGCGCGGAAAATCCAGATGACACCGGGCAATGAAAATGAAATGGAGAAGAAATGTCTGCTTTTGTAAAGGATAAAAATTTTTACCGTCAGTTTTTTGTGCTGACACTGACAATAGCTCTGCAGAACGTTATTGTATACAGCGTAAATCTTGCCGATAACATAATGCTGGGTAAATTCGCCGAGGATGCAATGGCGGGAGTTGCTCTTGTCAATCAGGTGCAGTTCTTTTTACAGTCAATGATAATGGGTCTTGCCGAGGCATCGCTTATGTTCGCCTCCCGCAGCTGGGGAGAGAAGGATATACCCTCTATCCGTAAGATTGCAAACATCTCGGTAAAATGCGGTCTTGTGATCTCTCTTGCACTTTTTGCTATAGCTTTCTTTATCCCGGATATATTGCTTGGACTTCTCTCAAGCGATGCGGCAGAGGTGGCAGAGGGCGTAGGATACATGAATATAATCTGCTATACTTACCCGATGTTTGCGGTAACTCAGCTGCTTATATACGTGCTCAGAAGCGTAGAAACCGTGCGCATAGGCCTTGTTACCTCTATCGTTACTCTTATCGTAAACGTATGCCTTAATTACGTCTTTATTTTCGGTAATTTCGGTTTTGCGCCAATGGGTGCAAGGGGAGCGGCAATAGCCACCCTTATATCCAGAGCTATAGAGCTTATCATCGTTGTCGTATATGTATTTTTCCTTGATAAAAAGGTAAAACTGCGAATAAAGCATTTCGGACGTATTGACGGCAAACTTTTCCGTGACTACCTCAGAAAGGGAACTCCGGTCTTCCTTTCCGGTACTATGTGGGGCTTTGCCCAGGGCGTTCAGACCGGAATACTTGGTCATACTGCCGGACCTACCATAAAGGCTAACAGTATTTCCTCCGTTGTATTTCAGATGGTATCGGTCGTCAGCTATGCATCGGCCTCGGCCACGTCGGTTGTCATCGGTAAGGCTATCGGAGAGGGTAAAAAGGAGCTTGTCAAGCCCTATGCCAAGACCCTTCAGCTGCTTTTCCTTATGATCGGTGTATTCACCGGTGCCGTACTTTTTCTGCTCAAGGGTCCCATCATCAATTTCTATAACATAAGCGACGAGGCAAAGATCGTGGCAGACCAGTTTATGACGGTGCTGTCGGTGACCGTCATCGGTACCTCTTATCAGATGCCGTGCCACACCGGAATCATTCGTGCCGGGGGAGACACCTCCTTCGTCCTTAAGGTGGATACGGTATTTATGTGGCTTATTACTATTCCTGCGGCGGCGGTTGCATCCTTTGTGTTCGGTGCGCCTCCTGTAATAGTATTTATCTGCCTCAAGTGCGACCAGGTGCTGAAGTGCTGTGTTGCATCTATCAAGGTCAACAGCTTCAATTACATAAGATCACTTAAATCGGAAAATAAAAATGAAATTTCCGAACAGGAGAAAAAAGCATGACACAGAGAGAACTGATAAATTTCCTTCAGCTTATCGGAAAGCTTAAGGTCAATACCAGACATTGCTGGACTACAGAGGACAGACAGGAGAGCGTTGCAGAGCACTCCTGGCGGCTTGCACTGATGCCGCTTCTTATCGCCGAGCATTACCCCGATACCGATATCAACAAGGTAGTGAAAATGTGTCTTATACATGATTTCGGCGAGGCACTTACCGGGGATATTCCCGCATTCTTCAAGACCGAGGCTCATGAGGAGACAGAAGAGAAGGCTACCGAAAAGATATTGAGTATGCTTAAGTCACCTGTAAAAGAGGAATTTTCCGCACTCTTTGACGAGATGGAGGCTATGGAAACCCCTGAGGCAAAGCTGTTTAAGGCTCTCGACAACCTTGAAGCGGTGGTATCACACAATGAGGCTGATATTTCAAGCTGGATAGAAATGGAATATACCGAAAATCTCAGATACGGCAAAGAGACCGCAGCATTCTCGGAATATACCGCCAAGCTCAGAGAAGTCCTTACCGAGGACGGAATAGAGAAGATCAAAAGGGAAGGAAAAGACAGATGAAAAGGTTTATTCTTTTCGATTTTGACGGCACGGTAACCGATACCGGAGAGGGAATAATCAAGGCTGTGGAATATGCTCTGGTCAAAATGGGTAAGGACCCGGGCAGTGAGGCTGACAGACGTCGTTTCGTAGGTCCTCCGCTGAGACAGGCCTTTGAACGCTTCTCGGATATGGATACTCCCACCGCGACCGAGGCTGTAAGAGTATACAGAGAGTATTACAGGGAGATCGGTCTCTTTGAGGCTTGTCTTTACGAAGGGGTCACAGAACAGCTCAAGCTTTTGCGTGAGGGCGGTGCGGTAACCGCTATCGCAAGCTCAAAGCCCACGGTTTTTATTAATAAGCTTTTAGAGCATTTTAAGGTAACCGATCTGTTTGATTTTGTTGCCGGGAGTGAGCTTGACGGTACACACACCGATAAAGCGGAGGTCATTGCTATAGCAATGGAGGCGCTCGGTGCGTCAAGAGAAAATACCGTTATGGTAGGTGACCGCAGTCACGATATCATCGGAGCCAAAAAGCACGGTCTCGCCTCTGTTGGCGTGCTGTACGGCTATGGCTCAAGAGAAGAGCTGACTGCGGCAGGCGCCGACAGAATAGCCGAAAGTGTCTCTGAGCTTTATAGTGCTATTTCAGAACTGTAAACTAAAAAACACCGACCTCAGCGGTCGGTGTTTTTTTGAACTGTTATATCACAGTCCGAAGAAAATTACATTTCGGTATTTTTGCCCTTTGCCGCTGCTCTCTGGATGAGCTTGATTATCTCCATTACCGGGACGATAACGATAGCGATAAGGATCGCGATAACGTATTCCTCAAGAGAGATGGAAGCAAAGCCGAAGGCGTTGCGAAGGAAGGGCACGTATATTACAGCCGTGGTGAGAACAAATGAGGTCAGCATAGAGAACCACAGCCACTTGTTATGACTCTTCATTGAGAAGATAGAGCCGCGTCTTGAGCGCATATTGAAGGAGTGGAATATCTCAACGAGAGAAAGGGTAAGGAACGCCATTGTAATACCGTCCGGGCTTTCAACAGAGGGTATCTCCCACACGCCGGACTCTATAAAGTGACCCACGAAGTAGGACAGGAGAGTAAGAACGGTGATGATAATACCCTGAAGTGCAACGTCAAAACCCATACCGCCGGCAAAGATACCGTCACCGGATGAACGGGGAGGACGCTTCATAATATCCTTCTCGCCCTTTTCCATGCCGAGGGCAAGTGCAGGGAAGCAGTCTGTTACCAGGTTGATCCAAAGAAGGTGAACAGGCTTGAGAATGGTAAAGCTCATAAGAGTCGCCGCAAAGATAGAGAGCACCTCTGCAAGGTTTGCGGAAAGCAGGAACTGGATAGCTTTTCTGATATTTGCGTATATACGTCTGCCTTCCTCAACTGCGGAAACTATAGTTGCAAAGTTATCGTCTGCAAGCACCATGTCGGCTACGTTCTTTGTAACGTCGGTACCGGTTATACCCATACCTACACCGATATCGGCACTCTTTATAGAAGGTGCATCGTTAACGCCGTCACCGGTCATAGCGGTGATCTTGCCCTTTGATTTCCATGCGTTTACTATTCTGACCTTGTGCTCAGGCTGAACACGTGCGTATACTGAGTATTTTACGATATCCTCGCTGAGCTGCTCGTCAGATATCTCGTCAAGCTCAGCCCCTGTGATCGCCGCAGATGCATCGGTGATTATACCCAGCTCCAAAGCAATGGCAACCGCAGTATCCTTATGGTCACCGGTTATCATTATGGGACGTACGCCTGCACTCTTACACTCTGCAATAGCGGCAAGCACCTCGGGACGTACAGGGTCGATCATGCCGCAAAGACCGAGATAGCAAAGATCTTTTTCAAGGAAGGAGATCTCGTAGGACTCGGGCTCGCTGTTCCACTGACGCTCTGCCGCACAGAGAACACGGAGAGCCTTTGATGCCATAGCCTTATTTGCCTCTGTAATAGATGCTCTGATACTGTCGGTCATAGGAACTACCTTACCATCAATGAGAGCGGTGGTACAGAGCTTGAGTACCTCGTCAGGTGCACCCTTGGTAAACTGAATAACGGTGTTGCCTTTTTTGCATACAGTAGACATCATCTTTCTTGATGAGTCAAAGGGAGCCTCGCCGATTCTTGTATAGAGCTTCTGCTCGTCGGTAAGTCCCATTTTATATGCATCGTTAACGAGAGCACATTCGGTGGGCTCGCCCACTGCATCGTTGTTTTCGTCAAGCTTTGCATCACTGCAAAGAGCCATTGCAAGAACAAGTCTTGCCTCGTCATCAGCGGAATGCTCAACTACCGTCATCTTGTTCTGTGTGAGAGTACCGGTCTTGTCAGAGCAGATTATCTGAGTACAGCCGAGAGTCTCTACTGCGGTGAGACGGCGGATGACCGCATTGCGCTTAGACATCTTTGTGACACCGATGGAGAGCACTATGGTAACTACCGCCGCAAGACCCTCGGGTATAGCGGCGACCGCAAGGCTGACCGCAACCATAAAGTTGTCAAGCATACCGCTGCCGGTGATATTCGGGTAGTCACGGATAATATCGATAACGAAGATAGCCGCACAGATAGCAAGCACGAGTACGGTCAGTATCTTACTGAGCTGATTGAGCTTCTTCTGAAGGGGAGTTTCTTCCTTCTGCGCACTTTCAAGAGCATCGGCGATCTTACCCATCTCGGTATCCATACCGGTTGCGGTAACGACTGCCGCACCGCGTCCGTAAACCACGGTAGAGCCCATGTACAGCATATTCTTTCTGTCTCCGAGAGATACGTCCTTACCGTCAGGGGCTATAAGAGCGGCGTCTGTCTTGTTTACCGGAACAGATTCACCGGTAAGTGCCGCCTCTTCCGCTTTAATGGAGGCACACTCGATTATACGGCAGTCAGCAGGTACTGAATCGCCGGCTTCAAGAATAACAACGTCACCGATAACGATCTCGTCGCTTCTGAGCACAGTCATTTTGCCGTCACGGAGCACCTTTGATGTGGCGGCGGTTATTTCCTGCAGGGCTTCTATTGCTTTCTCGGCCTTGTTCTCCTGAACAACACCGAGAACTGCGTTAATGATTACTACCGCAAGGATGATGAAGACGTCTGCAAGTGACTCACCGGAATATACCGACGTTACACCTGATACTATTGCCGCCACGATAAGTATGATTATCATGGGATCGGTAAGCTCTTCAAAAAACTTACGGAGAATAGAGACTTTCTTTCCTTCGTTTAATTTGTTTGGACCGTTTGCTTCAAGGCGTTTTTTAGCCTCCTCTGACGTCAGTCCCGCCTCGGATGAACCGAGCCCGTCAAGAACGTCTTTGTAGTCCGACAAATACTCTTTCATTTTTTTACCTCGCTTTTATAATGATTTTGTTTGCTTTTTTCAGAAGATCGGCGGGATCATACCAAGATCCTCAAAAAGGAACTTAAGCCCCATAACGATAAGTGCTATGCCGCCTGCAAGCTCGGCCTTCGCTTTGTATTTTGCACCGAATGCATTGCCTATTTTAATGCCGAGGGCAGAGAGGATAAAGGTAGTTATACCGATGACGGATACCGCAGGGAGAATATTTACTCCGCCCAGAGCAAACGTCACTCCTACCGCAAGCGCATCAATACTGGTTGCAAGTGCAAGAGGGAGCATTGAACGAGGGGAAAAGGACGGATCAGAGCTATCCCCGTCTCCTCTTGACTCTTTTATCATATTTATACCTATAAGCGACAGAAGACCGAATGCCATCCAGTGGTCTATACCGGAGATGATCTCCGCAAACTGAAGGCCTATAAAGTATCCGATAAGAGGCATCAGCGCCTGGAAGATGCCGAAATACAGCCCGGCCACAGCTGAGTGAGATGCTTTTACCGTTCTTGCGGACAGCCCCTTGCAAACGGCAACACCGAATGCATCCATCGAAAGACTTACCGATATTATCATCAGCTCAAGCACAGACATAATAAAAAAACCCCCGTTACTCTGATAGTCGGTAACGATGGGCGATACCAAAGGAAGTCCGTCTGTTGCCGACAGATAAGTCTCGTCATTTAATACAAAGCCAGGGGTGTACCCCAGGGTGTTGACTTTATAACGCGTACTGCGCGCCGACTACTCCCTTACGGTAGATTCTATTATGTGATTAAGAATTATATCACTTTTTTACAGATTTGTCAATAGTTTACTCATTAACTTGTAAAAAAACTGCGGCTGACAGCGGTGGAGAGCAGGGACGCGGGAATACTGAGCAGATACCAGAAAAAAGAATACTCAAGGGATATCTGACCGAGAAAATTATATTTCATTGAGGAATAGTTCCAGACACCCCACCCGAGCTTAAGGTTTATTATAATGCCCGACACCAGCTCAAGAGCGGTTATTATAAGTGCAGAGATAAATGCACGGAAAAAAATACTGCTGCCCGAAAACATACAGTTTACCGAATATATGGCGAGAGAGCACAGCCCGCCGAGGATCAGCATGGTCCAGTGGGTATATCCTCTCCAGAGGATCTCGATAAGTCCGTAGCATACTGCTCCGAATAAATATACGGAAATATATATAAGCACTCCTTTATTCTCCTATAGAATATGTTTATATTATTTTGGCAAAAAAGAGGAGTTACTATACCGGAGCAAAGATAAAAAGAGTTTAGGGTATGTTTTTTTATTTTCGGGGAATGTTATATGAGAGAGACCTCGGTATCCGGGTCTCGGCAGAAAAAGCCGCTATCGGCTGAATGGAGGACGTTATGGAAAAAAATAACTGCAAAGCAAACGAAAGCATCAAGTGTACCGTTGAGGAATGTATGTATCACTGTCAGACTGCCGACTACTGCAGCCTTGATATGATCAAGGTAGGTGCTCATGAGAGCTGCCCTAAGGACAGTCAGTGTGTTGACTGCCAGTCCTTTGCTCCCGACGTAACGAAAATGACTAAGTAAATGCACCTGTAATAAAAAATATCCTCCGGCCGGAGGATATTTTTTATTACAGAGCGTTTTTGGAAAATTACCGGTTTCACTTCAACGGGTAACAGTAATTTGTTATATGTAAACAAAAAAACACATATTAAATGTAAAAATTACCAAGCTCACTGCGAGAGCAATTTTTGCATTGACATATAAATACCGGTACTGTATACTGTAACCAGAAGATACGGAAAAGAAAGGACGGGATGAAAATGAAATGCTACGTTTCTCCAAGCGGTACTTTTGTGCGTTTATCGGAATTTCATAGACTCTCGAACCTTTCGCTGTTATCATATCCCATAAAAATCTCCGATTTAAGCGTATAGAATGTGCCGGCGGGTGCGGACTTCTATGCGTTTTTTTAGTCCTGTATCAGTGTTACCGATTTCGGAAAACCTGAAAATTTTATAAAAGTATGTAACCTTTTACGTTTTTTTCTGTATATATAGATGCAGAAGAAAAACGGATAGTATCCGTCATTTTAATTTGTATTATTAAAGGAGGAATTGCTATGAGGCGTAAACTGGCATTATTTTTGAGTTTTTTAATTGCACTGTCATTTTTTAGCTGTAGGGACAGCCGAGACGCTGATAACCCTGACAGTATAGCTGATACCACAGAGTTACACACAGAAGATATAGCACCGCCCGATTCCACATTATCGTCAGATCCTACTGATCTGTCAGATCCCACAGTACCGTCCGATAGCGACACAACAGCCTTAGATGTCAAGCGTCCGATGGGAGGGGATGATTATTGTATGGTACACATTAGCGAATATCATTCTTTTCCGGCGTTTGTAACTGATTGGGTCATAAACCAGGGAAAAGATTATCGTACCTGGATGGATAATGCTCTAGAACAGTCGGCAGACGTTGACAGTGATTGCGCATATTCTTGCGCTAATATTTATGATTTTACTGAACATTTCGATATTCCAAAAGAAATTTGGATCGAATATTATAATATTTCTCCGAAACCGGAATATATAAACATAGACTTGCTGTACGATGGCAGCGCGGAAGATAACGATAAGTATTACAGGCTGACCAATATTGATGAAGAGTTTAAAGCCGAAAACAATAAATGGAGAGAATTTAGAGAACTGAAACACGCTGTAAAGCTAATGTCCAAGGCTGAGGGAAGAAATACGAGCTGGAGTCTTGTGCAGCTTGCTCACACCGCGGGCGTAACCAACCTGTCAACGGTATTACCCGTTCAGGATTTTAAGAAATCTTCAACCGAGTTTATATACAACCCTGACGCACTGTCGGTCCTGCCGGAAAAGAGTATAGATGAAATAATAGAAAAATACACTCCTTTCTACCTTGACTGCCTGGTCTGCGGTGTTACCCCGTATAACACGCCCTATGAACGCCAGGTTGCCCTGAACAGGGAAAAATAATAGACGTATCCTCTCCTTTACCGAAAAAATTTGATCGTTAAGTAATTACAAAACCCCCGCTGAATTCAGGATAGACTCCTGATTCGGCGGGGATTTTATATGTTATAGATGATTATATGTTAGATTTCTCTTTGAGTTCCGCGGATTTTTTTGTGTCGGCAAGAGAGTGAAGAACTATTCCCACGAGAATTATCACAAATCCGATTATAACTGTGACGGAAGGGTATTCTCCGAGGAAGAGCGCGACCCATACAGGTCCGAGGATGACCTCCCACAGAGATATGATGGATGCCTTTTGCGGTGTGGTCTTCTGTGTACCCATAGTGTAGAGGGTATAGCCTCCGCCGACCTGGACAGAACCGAGAATTATCATTATTACCCAGTCGGTAACAGTCATCTCCGGGATAACCGAAAGGGATGACGGGAATACGAGGAACACTACAAGGGCTGTAAAAACGTTGGCAAGGGCCACAAGACCCACAGGGTTATCTCCGGCAGCTTTCTTTATGCTTATCGTCATAAGGGTGAAGAATATACCCTCAGAAAGAGCAACTGCATTACCGAGGGAGCTTGAGCTGTCGGTGCCTGAGCACATAAATATGACAGTTCCCGCAAGAATGATCAGTATCGGGATAAACTGCCGCTTGTTAAACACCCTGGTCGCAATAAGCTCAATAATGAATATCCACACGAGAGAGGTGTACTGCATTCCCACGGCGATGGGGGCGGACGTCAGCTTCAGAGAGAAGATGACCGACAGACACAGTGCGGCGTACGATACAAGATAAACAAGCATCCAGGGCGAAAATTTAAGCTTTTTAGGACGGAGAAAGGGCAGAAGAGTTATTGCCGCAATCACCGACCTGAGGCCGCATATAAAAACGGAATCAAGGGACAGAAATTTTACAAGGGGTGAATTAAGACTCCAGAACAATGCTCCTAAAAAGACCAGCATTCCTCCGGATAATTTGGGCTTGGACATTTCTATTTAAGTCTTTCCTTTGCAGTTTTATTTATCAAGATAAGCGAGAATATGGGGGAAGGGCTCGAGGCTTCTTCTCAGTATACCGTGTATCTCAGCTATGGCTATGCCGTAATTGGTCATTGGTATCTCTGCGTCATCGGCACATCTGCCGCGGAAGAGCATTTCTCTTTCGGTCAGCATGCATCCGCCGCAATGGAGTATCAAAGAATACTCTGAAAGATCCTCGGGGAATGAGTTACCGGAGGAGAATTCAAATATCGGCTCCTTGCCGGTATACTGCTTTATCCATGCCGGAAGCTTTACAGAACCGATGTCACCGCACTGGCGGTGGTGAGTACATCCCTCGGAAATGAGTATCTTGTCTCCGTCATTTATCTTTGACAGCATTGCCGCACCTCTGACTGCTCTCTCGAGATTCCCCTTGTATCTGGCAAAGAGGATAGAGAAGGAGGTGAGCATAACGTCGTCGGGCACGATCTTTGATACCTTGCCAAAGGCCTGAGAGTCTGTTATGACCAGCTTTGGCTTGTTCTTCAAGAGGGAAAGTACTCCCGCAAGCTCTGTCTCGCGTGTGACCGTTGCAGTACAGCCGTGATCGAGAATATCTCTCAGTGTCTGCTGTTGGGGAAGTATAAGTCTCCCCTTGGGGGCGGCTGAATCTATCGGGGTAACAAGTATCACGTGATCCCCGGGAGAGAGCAGGTCAGAGCAGATACGCTTATCGTTTTCTTCTGTCTTTACTGCCTTTGCCAGCTTGTTTTTCAGCTCCTCAATTCCGATGTTAGAGGCAGCGCTGGTATAAACGGTGGTATCGTCTGACGAGGGTATCTTTTCGAGAAGATCTGCTTTATTAAATACCGTTATGTACGGCACCTTTTTGCTCTCGATCACTCCGATAAGCTCTTTGTCAAGATCAGAGATACCCTTCACAGCGTCAATAACAACAACTGCGGCATCCGTCATCGACAGTATCCTTTTTGCTTTGGCGACTCTCATCTCACCAAGCTCTCCTACGTCATCAAGACCGGGTGTGTCGATTATCATACACGGGCCTATCGGCAGTATCTCCATCGCCTTTTTGACAGGGTCGGTGGTGGTACCGGCAACGTCGGATACTACCGATACGTCCTGTCCGGTCACTGCGTTTACAAGGCTCGATTTACCTGCGTTTCTCAGACCGAAAAAGCCTATATGAGTGCGGTCTGCGGAAACAGTATCGTTAAGTCCCATTTTGTTTTTTCCTTTGTGTTTTATCAGAAACGGAAATCGCGGCGGTTAGATGCCTTGATATCCTCTATATTCCTTTTGGCGATATCGTAAACCTTCTGAGTGGGGATTTTCTTAAGCTCCTCCTCGATCATCCTGTAGCCGATCTCTCTTGTCGCATCGCTTGCGTAGTCTACAAGATACTCCGTGAGGGTCATAAGCGCATTTGGATGGCAGCAGTTAAGTATCTGACCGCTCTTGCACAGACTCATAAATCTGTCGCCTGTTCTGCCTTCTCTGTAGCAGGCGGTACAGAAGGAGGGGATATGCCCCAGCTCCATCAGCCAGCGTACTACCTCATCAAGAGTTCTCTGGTCGGATACGTCAAACTGCTCTGAGTCGTGGGGGCGTATCTCCTCGGTATAACCGCCGACAGACGTACGGGATGCACCGCTGATCTGGGAGATACCCAGACGGAGAGCCTCGCCTCTGACCTTCTCTGACTCACGGGTAGAGATTATCATACCGGTGTAGGGAACAGCTATTCTGATGCAGGCTATTATCTTCTTGAAGATATCGTCGGGAATAGAGTTGTCGAATACGTCGGGATCGATATCATCAGCCTTTTTGATCCTGGGAACGCTTATGGTGTGAGGACCGACACCGTGAACAGCCTCAAGATGCTCTGCGTGCATCATAAGACCGATAAACTCGTACATATAGAGCTCAAGACCGAAGAGAACACCAAGTCCTACGTCGTCTATACCGCCCTCCATCGCTCTGTCCATTGCTTCGGTATGATAGTCGTAGTTGTGCTTGGGTCCTGAGGGATGAAGCTTAAGGTAGCTTTCCTTGTGGTAGGTCTCCTGGAAGAGTATGTAAGTGCCGATGCCGGCATCCTTGAGCTTTCTGTAATTTTCTACGGTGGTAGCGGCAATGTTTACGTTAACGCGGCGGATAGCGCCGTTCTTATGCTTTATACTGTAAATGGTATCGATACACTCAAGAATGTATTCAAGGGGATTGTTAACGGGATCCTCACCCGACTCAATGGCAAGACGCTACTGACCCATATCCTGGAGTGCGATGACCTCGCGGCGAACCTCCTCCTGGGTCAGCTTCTTTCTTGCGATATGCTTGTTCTTTAAGTGATAAGGACAGTAGACACAGCCGTTTATGCAGTAGTTTGAAAGGTAAAGGGGTGCAAACATTACTATTCTGTTGCCGTAAAAAGCCAGCTTGATCTCCTCTGCCAGCTTAAGCATTGCTTCATTCTTTTCGGGAATGTCGCATGCAAGAAGCACGGCCGCCTCACGGTGGCTGAGACCTACACAGTGAAGTCCGTTCCCGTCCTTCTTCGGACGGGCCTTTTCAAGTATTTCGTCAATAAGTGCGGCGTTGTGCTTATTCTTTTCCGCATACTCAATAGTCTCTCTTATTTCTCCGTCGTTGATAAATTCCTCGGCATGCATTGATTTTACATTGTATTCAGCCATTTTTATATCTCCCTTTGATTATTTTCTTATTGCGTCGCCCCGCTCGGTTACTATTTCATAACCGATGGATGCGATCTTTTCCTTGAGCAGTATCAGCTTTTCTGCTGATTCAGCTCCGGTTGAAAGCTTGTTGTTGTAGAGTGAATATTTTTCTCTTGTGTCCTCGGGTGAGAGGTTGGGCATAACTACGTTAGCCCCCGACAGTATACCGAGCTCACGTCCCCCCTCAAGAATACTTCCGAGAGCGGTAGTGGCTGGGAGCAGTACCGTTGGTACCGCAAGCCTGACGATCGAGAGAAGGTAACAGGTAAGCTCAGCGTCTCCTGCGGTAAAATCACGGAAGGGGGTATCCTTATGCGGAATAAACGGACCTATACCGCACATCTCGGGAGAAAACTCCTCGATGAACTTCAGATCCTTTGCGATATTCTCCTTTGTCTGATACGGTGACCCTACCATAAAACCGCATCCGGTCTGGAAGCCGATCTCCTTCAGCTCATGTAAGCATTTTATCCTGTTTTCAAGGGTCAGCTCCTTTGGATGCAGACTTGAATAATGATTGCTGTCAGCAGTTTCGTGTCTGAGAAGGTATCTGTCCGCACCGGCCTCAAACAGCCGTTTGTAGCTTTCCCGTGACCTCTCTCCCAGCGACAGGGTAACGGCACACTCGGGATAACGTCTTTTTATTTCAGCGATTATATCGCACATTGTTTCATCCGTGTAGTAAGGGTCCTCGCCGCCCTGCATAACGAATGTTCTGAAGCCGAGTGCATATCCCGTATCGGCACAGGAAAGTATATCGTCCTTCGTGAGACGGTATCTGTCGCACATACGGTTACTTCTTCTTATTCCGCAGTAGAGACAGTCGTTTTTACAGTAATTGCTTATCTCGATAAGACCTCTTATGAAGACCTTGTTCCCGTAGTGCTTTTTTCTTACGGAAACCGCAAGGCTTCTTAAATACTCTTCTGCTTCCCCGGTCCTACCTTCTATCAGATCAAGGTATTCAGGCTCTGAAAGGGAAGAAGTAGTATATAATTTATCAATAATCTCTTTTGTTTTTTTATTCATCTGTTATAACGCTTGAATATGCGGTCTTAACACTTATTCCCGCAATATTGCCAACCTTTCCCGCCAGAGCCGCTATAGTATCCTGTGGCGCGTCAATGGCGATGGATACGATATTTACATTTTTCTCTTTGTAAGGGATACCCATTCTTCCGATGATATATTTTCCGTATTCGTGGAGCAGGGCATTGAGCGTTTCTACCGAGTCGGTATTTTCAACGATTATCCCCATTACGGCTATTCGTGTAGACATACTGTATCCTCCAAAAAAATAAATGCCGCACCGACATAGGTGCAGCATTTGAAAGGGTATAAATGCCCCATAAAACTTTATCAAACGCCTTTCACCCCGGAACGCAGATGCGAACCTCATGTCAGGTCACCTAATTTTAACATTTTTACAGTAGTTTGTCAAGAATTTGTCAATAAGAAATGATAACAAAAATATGCCATATCAGCAGTGTATTTCTTATTAGTATGAGAAGTATATTTTATGATTTGGCGTGAAAATGTTGCTGTTAATTGATTTTTGTGTTGAAAACTAATTAATTTGATGATATAATTAGACTAATAACAACTTGCTTTATGCAGAAAGGACAAAAACATGAAAAAGTTTTTCTCTGATTTCAAAACATTCATAATGAAGGGTAACATCGTGGACATGGCAGTCGGCGTAGTTATCGGAGGTGCTTTCGGTAAGATCATTACCTCTCTTGTAAACGACGTTATTACTCCCCTCATCAGTATTGCTACCGGTAAGGTATCTCTCACCGAGCTCAAGTGGATCATTAATCCCGCTGTTCTTGACGAGGCAGGAGAGATCGTACAGAAGGAGCTTGCGCTTACATACGGTAATTTCATTCAGACCGTTATAGACTTCCTCATCATCGCACTCTCTATCTTTGTTGTACTCCGTATTATGGTAAATGCTCAGAAGAAGCTTGAAGCAATGAAGAAGAAGGAAGAAGAGGTTGTCGAGGAGCAGAAGCCCGAGGAGCCTAAGGAAACAGAGCTTTCCGTTCTTTGCGAGATCCGTGAGATGCTCAAAAAAGATAGCGAAGACAAATAATTCGGCAATAAGATCGTAGGTACAGAAATGAAAAAAATTAAAGTTGGTGTCATCGGCTGTGGCGGTATCGGCTGCGGCGCGCACGTACCCAGTTATATGGCAAATGAGTCGGTAGAAATAAAATATTTCTGCGACATTATACCCGAAAGGGCAGAGAATGCCGTTAAGAAGAACGGTTGCGGCATTGCTGTTACCGATTATCACGAGGTAATAAACGATCCTGAGGTAGTTGCGGTTTCTATCTGCACCCCCAATAATACTCACCCCACCATTGCGATCGATGCAATGCGTGCCGGCAAGCACGTTCTGTGTGAGAAGCCTGCCGCAAAGACTCTTGAGGATGCACTTCTGATGCAGAAGGTTCAGAAGGAGACCGGGGTCAACCTTGTTATCGGTGTAGTAAACAGATATAACGGCGCAGTAAACGAGATCAAAAGAATGATCGCCGCAGGAGACCTCGGTAACGTATATCACGTTTACGTTTCCTTCCGCGCTCACCGCTCTATTCCCGGCCTTGGCGGTCTTTATACTAACAAGGAAGTAGCCGGCGGCGGTGTACTTATCGACTGGGGCGTACACTATTTTGATCTTGCACTCTACTGCCTTGGTGAGCCTGAGCCACGTTCCGTTACCGGTCACGCTCACAGCGTTCTCGGCTGTGATATGCCGAATTACGTTTATGACAGTATGTGGGCAGAGCATTCCAAGGACTTAAACGGTGTTTATAACGTTGAGGACTTTGTTACCGGCTTTATCCGTACAGAAGGTCCCACAATATCCTTTAACGGCTGTTGGGCACAGAACATAGAGCCGGAGGAAAGATATATTGACTTTATCGGCGACAAGGGTGGAATACATCTGCACTATTGCGGTGACTTTATCTATTACACCGTAAAGGACAAGCAGTTCGTTAACTGCCGCCCCGCATTTGACGATAAGGATATGTACCAAGTAGAGATAGATTCCTTTGTCCGCTCTATTGAGACAGGTGAGAAGCTTCAGTCTCATATTGATTACGTCATCAAGACTGCGAAGATAATGCAGGGTATCTATGACTCGTCCGAGCTCGGCCGCGAGGTAATACTCAAATAACAGAATAACCGCCCCACAGGGGCGGTTTTATTTATACCTTAAGAGCATTTCGCGATTGACAAAGAGTTCCCGAGGTGTTATACTTAAATGACAGAATCAAGCAGATTACGGAGAAAAACAAAGTGAAGCTTTTATTTGCGTCAGACGTTTGCTTTAATTATCTTTCGCTTAGCTCGAAGC
>JAFQUL010000200.1 GCA_017408535.1 Clostridia bacterium | reverse complement strand
TCAAGCTCAGCGGTGTCATCGGCGTCTATTGTGCGAACACCCTTTTCTGACAGCTCACGGTTATAATCCGCATTATGTATCAGCTCGCCTACTGTAAAGATACGCGTTCCCTTCTCAGAGCTGTCTATCAGTTTTTCCAAGGTATCGGTTGCTCTCTTTACGCCAAAGCAAAAGCCTGCATTCTCAGCTACAGTTACCGTCATTTGTTTTCTTCCTTCGGCTCAAGGGATATGATCCTGTCAAATATGACCTGCGCCGTTCTCTTGTATTCTGCGGTATTACCGCCTTCAAAATTAAACTCCTCAAAAGAAATTGCCTGACCTATATAAACGTCCTTACGGCCGAAAAGTCTCATTCTGTAATTTTTGGTCTTAATAAAAACCGGAAGCACTGCCGCCTGTGAACGGTACTCTATCATACCCACACCGTGATGTATAGCGGTCTCGGAGGGATGCACCTTCTTGTGTCTGTGTCCCTGAGGGAATATTCCAACGCACTCACCCTCACCAAGGAGAGATATAGTCTTCTTTATAGCCGCAACGTCACCGCCGCCTCTCTCAACCGAATATGCACCGAGAGCCTTTATCAGACTTCGCAGCACAGGTATACGGAACAGCTCCGCCTTTGCAAGATATCTGACAGGGCGATCAAGAGCCACACCCAAAACGATAACGTCAAGAAAGGAAGTATGGTTCGCACAAACGATAACGCCCCCCTCTTTAGGCTCGTTTTCATTTCCGTAGGAGTGGATCCTGAGTATAGCTCTGAGGAATCCACCGAGAATTTTCTTCAGTCTTCTGTAAAGCTTCATCTTTATGACCATGCCTTTCGCATTATAAGTCTGCTTTATTATCCGAGCTTCTCGCTGATTATCTCAAGAGCTCTCAGTACAGTTCCCTCTCCGTCAAGATGTGAGTTGTCAAGAAGCACTGCATCGGGAGCGGCTACTGCGGGAGCGACATCTCTGGTGCTGTCATTTCTGTCTCTTTCGATCATTTCCTCCAGCACCTTCTCGGGAGTGGTCTCAATACCCTTCTCCTTAAGCTCAAGATATCTGCGGTGAGCTCTTGCTTCGTTTGATGCGGTAAGGAAGATCTTGACATCAGCATCGGGAAGGATAACGGTCCCGATATCACGCCCGTCCATTACCACGCTGTTCTTCTCGGCAATACTTCTCTGAGTATTGAACAGGAATTTTCTTACCTCGGGGATGGCAGAAACCAGAGATGCGTACATTGACATCTCAGGTGTACGGATCTTATCCCCTACATTCTCACCTGAAAGAAGCACACACTGCATACCGTCAATATAAGTAAGCTCCACCTCTATCTCCGGGAGAAGCCGGATGACCGACGCAGTATCACGGGGATCGATATCGGCACGCTTCACAGCAAGGCCTACAGTGCGGTAGAGCGCGCCGGTATCAACGTATACTATTCCGAGTCTTGATGCTATCTGTTTTGCAAGAAAGCTTTTTCCCGCACCGCTGGGGCCGTCTATAGCGATCTTCATTTATTTTACCTCTGTTTTATTTATTCTTGTGCGGCTGCCGCACCGCCTGCCACGTATGCAGTAGAGAAGGCAATGCCCAGATTAAAGCCGCCTGTATATCCGTCACAGTCGATTATCTCGCCTGCAAAGTAAAGACCGGGTACTATCTTTGATTCCATACTGCCCGGTGCTATCTCCTTGACAGAAACACCGCCGGTGGTGATTATAGCCTCCGTTACCGGGCGGGTCCCTACCCAGGATATCTTAAAATATTTTATACTCTCAAGCAAAGCACGTCTCTCACCCTTTGATACGGAGTTGACCTTCTTCCGCGGGTCGATGCCGCTGACACGTATCATAGGTGCGATCATCTTCTGAGGAAGAAGATCGTCAAGGGCATTTATAACGTCTTTGTTTGAATATTTCTGAAAATCGGAAAGGATTCGGCCGTCAAGCGTTTTTTCGTCAAGTGCCGGCTTCATATCAATGTATGCGGTATAGCTATGTTTTGAAAAGTCAAGGTGTGCAGAGGCAGAAAGCACGGTAGGTCCGCTGAGTCCGAAGTGCGTGAACAGCATCTCTCCAAACTCAGAAAAGGCCTTCTTTCCCTTTTCGTCCTTGACTGTAAATTCGATATTTTTAAGGGACAACCCCATCATTGAGGCGCAAAGTGCCTTGTCCGCCTCAAGCGGAACAAGAGAGCCCTTGGGGGTAACTATTTTGTGCCCGAGAGCCTCGGCAAATCTGTATCCGTCACCGTCAGAGCCGGTAAGGGGATATGAAAGACCGCCTGTAGCGATTATCACCGAGTCAAAATGTGTTTCTCCTCCTCGTGAGGTCACGGTAAAACCGCCTTCCTCTGATACTCTGATATCAGTTACGGGAGAAAAGCAGAATACTGCACCGCTGTTCTTTACGTATTTCACAAGAGCGTCTACCACGTCCTCCGCTCTGTCAGACTGCGGAAACACTCTGTTGCCCCGTTCAGTCTTAAGAGGAACACCGAGTTCCTCAAAGAAATCCATTATATCCGCAGGAGAAAACTCCGCAAGAGCGGTATAGAGGAATCTGGGGTTTCTCGGAATGTTTGAGAGAAACTCATCACGGGTACAGTTGTTTATTACATTACAGCGGCCCTTGCCGGTTATTCTCAGCTTGCGGCCGGGACGGCTGTTTTTTTCATAAACGGTAACACGGGCACCGAGAGATGCGGCTCTTCCCGCCGCAAGCATTCCCGCCGCACCGCCGCCGATAACGGCGATGGTCTTTTTATTTTCCATCAGAGTCATCCTCACGCTCCTTGGCGTAAACTCCGTATTCCTCCCATACGTCCTCAAGCTTTGAAAAAGCGCTCTCTACGTAATCCTGCTTCTTTCTGCCGATAGCCGCGATCATCGCGTTTATTATCGAGAGAGGAGCCACCAGCGAGTCAACAAAGGATGCCATATCGCTCTTGGCGATAAGAACGTCATTGGCTCTCTCGGCAATGGGCGCGCTCTCGCTGTCTGTAAGTGCGATAACTCTTGCACCCTTAGCACGGGCAAAATCAACACCGCTGATTATTCTCTGAGAATAGCGGGGGAAGCTGATAGCGATCATAACGTCACCCTTGCCGATATGAATAAGCTGCTCAAACATCTCGCTGGGTCCGGCGGAGTCAATAAGCCGAACGTTCTCAAAAATAACGTTGAGATAAAAATGCATAAATGAGGCAAGTGGTGCACAGGATCTTACACCCACAATATAAATATTGCGGGCGGATACGATACCGTCTACCGCACGGTCAAAATGAGCACGGTCAACAGCCTCGATGGTTCTCTTTATCTTGTCCATATCAGAGAGAAGCACCTTATCAAGGACTTCTTCATCTGTCATACGGGTATTTGCAACCTCTATGCGCTGTACTGAGGTAAGCTTTGTACGGATCATTTCCTGAAGAGCTCTCTGAAGCCCGGGATATCCGTCATAACCCAGCTCAATTGCAAAACGGACAACAGTAGACTCTGATACCTTTACAACGGCACCAAGTCTTGCGGCAGTCATATATGCCGCCTTGTCATAATGCTCCGAGATATATTCGGCTATGAGGCGCTGTCCCTTTGAAAAGCCGGACATGCCCGTCTGTATTCTTTTAAGCAGGTCTCCGCTCAACGGGAGTACCCCCCTTTCGCAGTCTTCTGAATAATATGGTACTTTGCAGTCATATTACTTCAGTATTATTTTACACCGATGTCTTTTCTGTAGTGCATATCCTTGAAGGTGATCTTCTCTACTGCGCTGTAGGATCTCTTTATTGCACTGTCAAGATTCTCGTCAAGAGCGGTAACACCGATAACACGGCCGCCGGAGGTATAGAACTTTCCGTCTCTGCACTCAGTACCTGCGTGATATACTCTGATACTGTCATCACCCTCAAAGGAGTCAGTACCGAATATCTCATAGCCCTTTTCATACTTAACAGGATAACCGCCGGACGCAAGAACTACGCATACAGCCGCATTGTCAGCCCACTCTACGGTTATCTCAGAGAGCTTCTCATCTATAACCGCGTCAATTATATCTATAAGGTCTGTCTTGAGTCTGGGAAGAACTACCTGAGTCTCGGGATCGCCAAAACGTGCGTTATACTCGATAACGTATACCTTGCCGCCTGCCAGCATAAGACCAAAGTAAAGAACGCCCTTAAAGGGTCTGCCCTCCGCAGCCATAGCCTTGACTGTAGGCTCGAAGATCTCCTTCATACAGGTCTCTGCAATCTCGGGAGTATAGATACGGCTGGGAGAGAAGGTGCCCATACCGCCGGTATTGGGTCCCATATCGTTATCATAAGCTCTCTTGTGGTCCTGAGCGGATACCATAGGCTTAACAGTCTTTCCGTCTGTAAATGCAAGAACGGATATCTCCTGACCGGAGAGGAACTCCTCGATAACCACTCTGCCGCCTGCCTCACCGAACACACGGTCGCACATAATGCTTCTTACCGCATCTGCCGCCTCATCAAAATTCTGAGCAATGATAACGCCCTTGCCGAGAGCAAGTCCCTCTGCCTTAACAACGGTGGGATACTTGTTCTGTGCCTTTATATATGCGATCGCCTCATCACTGTCGGTAAATACCTCGTATGCAGCGGTGGGGATGCCGTATTTCTTCATAAGATCCTTGGAGAACACCTTACTGCCCTCGATGATAGCCGCATTTGCTCTGGGACCGAAGGCACGTATACCCTCTGCCTCAAGTCGGTCTACCATACCGAGAACAAGGGGATCGTCGGGAGCAACGAAAACAAGGTCTACTTTCTTTTCCTTTGCCGCCTTTACAACACCGTCAATATCTGTCGCCTTAATGGGAAGACACTCCGCAAGACGGGAGATACCGCCGTTGCCGGGAGCTGCGTAAAGCTTACCGCAACGGGGACTGCGGGAGAGAGTTTCTATTATGGTATGCTCGCGGCCGCCGCCGCCTACAACAAGTATATCCATTTCATACACGCAGGCGCTTGTGCGCCCACTACTCCTATTATTATATATACATATTATTATATAAAAAATATAACCCGATGTCAAGTAGGAGACGGCACAGTGACGTCATATACATCCGGTCAAACAAAAAAACAGGGGGACCCGAAGGTCACCCTGATGGTTATTTACCGGTTTTTATTCAGCCGTATTTTTTTGCTTTTTATACCTAACGGCAAGTACAGTCATTGTAACAACAGATACAGTAAACAGTATCACGCTGATAAACTGCGAGGTCGACAGACCGAAGATAAAACCACGGACGGCATCTCCTCTTAAAAATTCGTCGAAGAATCTAACAATCGAGTACATAAAAAGATAACAGAATAACAGCTTACCCGCAAGAAATCCGCCGGAAAGAGACCTCTTATAGAGGATGAGCAAAACAGCGAATATCACAAGATTGAGAGATGACTCAAGAAGCTGGACCGGGAATCTTGAAACGTCATTTACAAACGGAGATATTTCGTTACCGTGAGCGGTAAAGCCGAACTTGCTTTCAATACCGTAACAGCAGCCTCCAAGGAAGCAGCCAACCCTTGCAAAAGCATGAAACAGCGGAATGATGACCGCAATAATATCTGCATATATTTTCAGCGGAAGCTTTTTTATTTTTACCGCAAGAACACCCACGAGAGTTCCGCCGATAAGACCGCCGTAAAATACCGAGCCGCCGAATATACGAGAAAGTACAGCTATGAGCTGCTCAAAGTTTTTCACCTTAAACAGTACCGGGAAATATCTTGCATTTGTTATAGCGTAAAGCAGCGTTCCTCCGACCACAACCCCGAGGGCAACAAACAGAAGAACGATCAGCATATCGTTATCGTTCATTTTCCGGCGGCGGATAAGGAAACAGGCGAGAAAGCCTGCGGCAAATGCGCCAATACCGGCCATTATTCCATACATGGGAAAAGAACGCCCGAATATTTCTAAAAAGGGAAACATTATAACTCCTGACTGCCGCCGTTTTTCGGCAGCAAAATCTAACTTTCGTTGCTATATGAGAAAAGCGCCACAGTACTGTGGCGCTTCACACTCTCAAATAAATTAATAGAGGTTGCCGAGCTCACCAAGAAGGTCGTTAAGCTCATTTGCTGCAGACTGAGCTGCACAGAAGGTGCAGGTGCTGCAGATGCTGCAGATAGTGAAGATGGGAGAAAGGCAAAGGCCGATGATGCTACAACGAAGCCGGCGGTAGCAAGGCCGGAAGCCTTACCGGTTGCCTTAATGGAATCGCCACGACCGCTGATGCCCATTACGAGACCAACAATAGCAGTAGCAAGAATGATGATGAAACCGAAGGGAATAACTGTGCTGAGAAGACCGAATACGATGCTGGCGATACCGCAAACAAGAGAAATAATGGACTTAGTCTTGCCACCGTCGGTACTGGGCTTCATAGGAATGTTAGGAATGTTAGGAATGTTGTTCATTACAAAATCCTCCTGATAGATTACACTTACGTGTTATTTCTTCACTATTCTATCACACAAAAAACACAAATTCAAGTGGTTTTGATATATTTATTCAAAAAAATGTATAAATTTTTACTTTTTTGAATTTGAGTAATCCTGTATGTGATAAATACTATTCAAGAGGTCCGATTTATATGCAAAAAACGTGGAGAGTGAACACTTCAGAGTGATCTCTCTCCACGTTTTTCTATCACGTATTTCTATTTTGACAGAAGAATATCCGCTATTCTCTCACAGGCATGACCGTCACCGTAAGGATTTGCGGCGCGGCTCATTTTTTCGTATTCTGACTTTGAATCAAGAAGCAGACGGAAATTGTCGTATATTACCTTTTCGTCAGTTCCCACCAGCTTGAGAGTACCTGCGGCAATGCCCTCAGGTCGCTCTGTTGTGTCCCTCATGACCAGTACAGGCTTTCCGAGAGAGGGTGCCTCCTCCTGTATTCCGCCGCTGTCGGTTAAGATCATATAGCTGCGGGCAAGGAAATTATGGAAATCGAGAACGTCAAGAGGTTCTATTATCCTGATACGTTCACAGCCGCCCAGCTCCTCAGCCGCAGCTTCTCTTACTGCGGGGTTCATATGGATGGGATAGATCGCCTTAACATCGGGAGTCTCGTCAATGATCCTTCTGATAGCACGGAACATACTGTGCATAGGCTCACCCAGATTCTCACGTCTGTGAGCGGTTATCAGAATGAGTCTGCTGTCAGATGCCCAGTCAAGCTCAGGGTGGGAATACTCGTCCTTTACGATAGTTCTGAGAGCATCTATTGCGGTGTTGCCGGTTACGAAAATACTGCTCTCGTCCTTTCCTTCTCTGAGAAGATTTTCTCTTGCAAGAGCGGTGGGAGAGAAATTGTATTTTGCGATTATACCCACACCCTGGCGGTTAAATTCCTCGGGAAAAGGTGAGTAGATATTGTATGTTCTCAGTCCCGCTTCAACGTGTCCCACCGGGATCTGCATATAGTAGCAGGCAAGGGCTGTAACGAAGGTAGTGGAGGTGTCTCCGTGAACAAGGACAACGTCGGGAGAGACAGCCTTCAAAACGTCGCCGATACTGTTCAGAATACCGGTTGTCACGTCAAAGAGCGTCTGACGATCCTTCATGATAGACAGGTCATAGTCGGGTACTACGCCAAAGGCCTCAAGAACACGATCAAGCATCTGGCGGTGCTGACCGGTAACGCATACTGTTATCTCTGCGTCCTTTCTGGACTTGAGCTCGTTTACCAAAGGACACATCTTTATGGCTTCGGGACGGGTCCCGAATACCAGCATTATTTTTTTCATTTTCTTTTTATTCTCCGGATCAGAGGTTTTTATCAGCCGAGGATTCCTTAGCAGAACTGGAATCGGGCGGAGGGGGAGCGTAGTCGCCGTTATCTGCGATCATATCCTCCTCACTCTCACCAAGATAGTATTTACGAAGATGAGCAAAATAACCTCTCATTGTTTTGTAATAGTCAACGATAAGCCCCTCACAGCCTCTGTCAGGCATCATAAGGGTATATTCACCGATATACTTTTCAAAATGCACCGCAGCGCCGGCTATTGCACCTCTCACACCGTCCTTCTGCTCCTCGGTAAGACCCTCGTTGTTCTTACCGCAGATATCCCTTATCTTAAGTATCTCTCCGATAAGACCGAGGTGATGCACGGTAGAGAGGTAACGGTTAGCGCAGAGCTCTGCGTATGCACATCCGTCCTCTGTAGTGGTGTCGGTGATACAGCGGAGAAATTCACCGCTGAGTCTCCTCGACTCTGCAGACGCCGCCGCAAGACTTTCCACCTGCCAGTTATCGGTCCAGCCGATGCCCTTGTGCATAGTCCAGCAATCAAGGAAGCAGAAGCCGATGTTAAAGAGATTGTCACGGCAATAGGTATCAAGCTCGCCTGCCGCAGCCACCGTCTTTTTAAGCTGAACGGTATCAAAGCCGAAGCGCTCTGCAGCAAGCGTAAGATAATCGTCAAGAGAAATACCGCTCTCTGTTGCCGCCGCACTGTAGGAGATGGGAAGTCGGTTCTCAGAGGTACGCCAATGGTTAAAGTAAACTGCGTGAACGGAATCCGCACCGCTGAAATCTCTGAGATAGTCAACGGTATGCATTACCGCCGCCGCAGAGTTCTGCTGGATATACATATTTCCGTCAAACTCTATCCAGGAGTGAACGACGGTCTTATCAAAGTCAGAGGGCTCGAACTCCATAAACTTAAGAGTATCGACTACCGCCTCTGTTCCGTGTGCGGGAAGATATGTGCGTACCATATCCTCGGGCAGACATTTATCCATAATACGCTTGGCTATATAAAGAGAGCCGCGGCAAAGCACATAGAGACCGATACGGATCGGTATCTCACGTCCCTCGAAGAAGATCTCGTTTCTGTGCTCGTAAAGATAAATAGCCTCAGAAAGAGAGCGCATGGTATCCCAGATCTTAGGAGGAACGACTCCGTCGGGATCGAGGCCGGGAAGTCTGCCCTTTTCATCAAGTATCCTATCACCGAAAAGCTCCACCGCACGGTCAAGGACCTGGCTGTAGCTTTCCTCAGCATCTGCAAAAACACCGTACTCGGGAGTAATTATCTCAAGTTCGTCTATATTAGGATAATAGCTGAGAGCATCCGCAAACATCTTTACGTTGTCTGTAGGCTCAAGAGAAAGAGTAACCCTCATGCCCGCTTCCTTGGCTGTGTCGATAAGCTGACTGAGAAAGTCTTTTGCAAATTCAGCAACAGCACTTTCATCCCCAAGATACTTTTCGCACTCAGGGCTGACGAATATCCTGTCACCCTCAACCAAAGGACGAATGGCCTTATGCTCGGGAATGGGGAAGGTCTTACCGTAGAAGAAATGACCGGGGTTGTCATGCCACATACCGTTGTAGCTGTGGAAGGTAATTGCATTCATACGCATTCTGGCAAGATCTCTTATGTATTCCTTTGCATCCTCGATGCGGTAAGAGGAAATGTCCATCGGGAAGTTTATATGCTGTCTGATACCGCGAAGACGTACAACCGGGCGGACTGTCACGTCAATATTCTTTACAGCGGTTATATCTGTACCTGTAATAGCGGTATGACTGCCCTCGGTATCAAAGAAAACACCCATTTTCTCAAGAGCGAGATATACTGCGAGAAGAACCTCGTTCTCTGTTTTACCAAGCAGCCTGACAGTACGGCCGTCACCCTTGACGGAATATGAATAATCTGCCATTCTGCCGTCTGTTGACAGCTCGAATACCATATCCGCATCCTGTGCGTTTTCTACTGCCTCAATACCGTTTACAAGCGGAAGAAATCTTGCAAGCTCCACCGCCGCATACTCAGCTGTGATGCCCTTAAGCTCGTTTTTTACGTATATTCTCATTTTAATCTCCTGATAACCTATTATCGAAAGGATAACAGGTAATGACCCGAGTCCGGGGGAATTGCTGTATTACTATAATTATACCAATACAAAGCGCCAAAGTCAACCGATAAGGATCGCTTTTCCGGCTTGTTCTGTTCACTTCGTTTTGAAAGGATATCTTAACACGTCGCTATGCGAGGTGTCGATAAAATCAATTTTTACACTTTCCTTTACCACCGGGCCGTGATGACCGAGTATTACCTGATAATCACCGTTTTTGATATCCCCGGTGTACGAGGGGTTACTCTCCCAGAAAGAGGATGACAAATATGCCAGCCCCTCCCCCTCTCCGCACTCTACGGTTACGGCAAAGGTAGGATGGGTCGAGCGGGACAGTTCTCCGCGGCGGACGTTGATCTCCGTCTCACCGAAAGCTGTAGGAGTATCGGTAACTGTACTGTAGAGATGTACCTCACAGCCCTTTTCCTCCGCTATCGACATAAGCTCTGAAAATATCTTCTCCTCTTCCCCGTTTTTCACCTCGGGGAGCCACAGACTGCGCACTATCTCATTGTCAGACAGCTTATCAAAGGAAGAAATATGACGCGAATGATAGTGAGTTATCACGTATCGTTCTATTTCTGTCGAATATTCACTTTCAAGAGTGTGAACTGTTTTGCGTATTATGCCGTAGCCGCCGCTTGACATATCAATCACCGCTGTTTTTCCCTCGGAGATAACGGAAAGCGTTTCGTTTTTGCCTTCATAGGTGTAGACCGCTCTTGAAAATTTCGAATCGGCATTACCGTTTACCGTTATGCATACGATCAGCGCAGTCAGGGCAGCAACAGATATCGATGACGTAAGCAGCAGACGGCGTTTGATGAATAAAAGGACAAAAAGTATAGAGATGAAAAATACCGCAAGTATTATTCCCATACCCGGATACTCAAGAGAAAAGGTGATATTTCTAAGCTTCGATATATAACCGCAGATATCCGTTACGGCGGTGCAGACAAATATGTCTGCGGCGGCCACAGCCGATCCGACAACCGGTATGAAGCTGACCAGCATAGCAAATATGCCGAGCACTATAATAATATTCACAAGAGGTGAGACCACCGCCGTCAGGACTATTCCCATAAAAGACATCTCGGAAAAATACAGCCACATTATGGGAAGAGAGAATATAACGGCGAAAAAACCCGATGTGAAAATGAACACAAAGGATATGAGAGGAAAACGGATCTTCTTTGGAATAGTTTTGATCTTCGGGATCTTATGTATTACAGTATTAAGCGGGTTACTGACCACCACTATACTGAGCATGGTAAAGAAGGACAGTGCAAGTCCCGCATCCCACACCGCTCCCGGAGACACTCCGCAGATGATTGCCGCTGAAAGAAAGAGTGCGGTAAGCGAATCATATTCTCTGCCCACAACGGTGGAAATGTAAAAGATGATGAGCATTATTCCCGCGCGCATCACCGAAAGCGGAAATCCGGTAACAGCACAGTAGAAAAGAGTTGCCGGGATCATCAGTATCGGAATGATAAACCACGGAACTG
>JAFQUL010000199.1 GCA_017408535.1 Clostridia bacterium | reverse complement strand
AGAAGAATACAAAAGAGGTGTAACCTATATCTCTCTTATGTAAAACAATCTTAAAACGCTCAAGGAGGCATTCTCAGTTGTCGCTGATTAACTGTAAAAACGTAACTCTTTCCTATGAAAACAAAACAGTAATAAACGATCTGTCCTTTGATGTGTCTGAGGGCGATTACCTATGCGTAGTCGGAGAAAACGGTTCGGGAAAAAGTACTCTGATAAAGGCACTTCTCGGACTTAAGCCGCTGTCAGGGGGATCTATCACTCTGGGTGACGGACTAAAGAAAAACGAGATCGGATATCTTCCGCAGCAGTCAAGCGTACAGAAGGACTTTCCCGCAAGCGTATATGAGGTGGTTCTTTCCGGTACTCTGAATTCCTGCGGTCTCTTTCCCTTTTACAAAAAGAGTGACAAAAATAAAGCCGAAGAAAACATGGCAAGACTCGGTATATTTGATCTCAGAAACGCCAGCTACAGAGAGCTGTCAGGCGGTCAGCAACAAAGAGTGCTCCTTGCACGTGCACTTTCGGCAACTAAAAAGCTGTTGCTCCTTGACGAGCCTACTGCAGGACTTGACCCTATTGTGTCATCAGATTTTTACCGAATAATAGAAAAGCTTAACCGCGACGACGGGATCACCGTCATTATGGTTTCGCATGAAATAAAGACTGCGGTAAAATATGCAACTTATATGCTGCATCTTCATCGTAATCATACCTTTTTCGGTCCCAAAGAACATTATCTTCATTGCAGTGACTGCAAGAAGCTCTTTGAGGGAGGGGACAGCAATGTTTGATTTTCTCACAGAGACCTTTATGGTAAGAGCTCTTATTGTAGGAATACTTGTATCGTTAACCTCTGCTCTTCTCGGTGTCAGTCTTGTGCTTAAAAGATATTCAATGATCGGTGACGGCCTGTCACACGTGGGCTTCGGTGCACTTTCAGTCGCCGCAGTATTCGGTGCGGCGCCCCTCGCAGTTGCTCTTCCTGTGGTCACCGCCGCTGCTTTTCTCTTGCTCCGTCTGAATGAATCAAGTAAGGTCAAGGGCGACTCAGCTATTGCCATAATCTCCACCGGCTCACTTGCCATAGGTGTTATTTCAGTATCTCTCGCCGGCGGAATGACGGTAGATATCTCAAACTATCTTTTCGGAAGCATTCTCACAATGAGCCACGGAGACGTTGTGCTCAGTATTGTGCTCGCATCCGTAGTGATATTGCTTTTCGTTTTGCTGTACAACAAAATATTTGCCGTTACCTTTGATGAAGCATTTTCAAAGGCAACAGGTATAAGAGTTAGCATTTACAACACTCTTATTGCGGTGCTTACTGCAGTAACGGTAGTTATAGGAATGAGGATGATGGGCACGCTTCTTATTTCAAGTCTGATTATCTTCCCGGCCCTCACCTCTATAAGAGTATTTAAGAGCTTCAAGGCGGTAATCATCTGTTCCTCCGTCTTATCGGTAGTATGCTTTTTTGTCGGTCTTGTGTCATCATATATGCTTGAGACTCCTACCGGTGCTACCGTTGTATGTATCAATATAATAGCATTTATTATCTTTTATACCGTATCATATATAAAAAGCAATATACACCGCATTTAGCGTAAATAAAATTCAGGCATTTTTCTAAAGTCCGGTTATCACGCACTCAAATTCAAATTAAAAATGGGACCCTTCCCCATTTTTGTTCGCCAAGGCGAACACATTTGAATTTACTAAAATTTGTGTACCGCCGCAACAACGGCGGAATATAAGATGGATAGCGTGAAATAAAATTCAGGCATTTTCCGGGATACCGGTTATCACGCACTCAAATTCAAATTAAAAATGGGACCCTACCCCATTTTTGTTCGCCAAGGCGAACACATTTGAATTTACTAAAATTTGTGTACCGCCGCATAGCGGCGGAATATAAGATGGATAGCGTGAATAAAATT
>JAFQUL010000198.1 GCA_017408535.1 Clostridia bacterium | reverse complement strand
TCTTACGATAACGCGGCCGCGGCCGGTGGCGTATGCCTCGTGTATTCCCGCAGAGCCGTAGATAAGTGCTCCGGTAGGAAAGTCGGGACCCTTGATAAACTCCATGATCTCGGGGAGCTCGGCGTCGGGATTGTCCATAAGGTATACAGTACCGTCGATTATCTCACCAAGGTTATGGGTGGGGATATTGGTAGCCATACCGACAGCTATACCCACACTTCCGTTTACCAAAAGATTGGGGAAACGCGCGGGAAGGACAACAGGCTCTTTTCTTCTGTTATCGAAGTTGGGCATGAAGTCCACCACGTTTTTGTCGATATCGGACAGCATATCGTTTGAAATTCTCGCAAGACGGGCCTCAGTATAACGGTAAGCCGCCGGGGGGTCGCCGTCAATGTTACCGAAGTTACCCTGACCCTCCACCAGAGGATATCTCAGCGAGAAGGGCTGAGCCAGACGTACCATTGCATCGTATACCGAGGAGTCACCGTGGGGGTGATAACGACCCAGCACGTTACCGACGGTGGTAGCGGACTTATAAAAGTCCTTATCGTGGGTAAGGTGATCCTCATACATTGCGTAAAGAATACGGCGGTGTACCGGCTTCATACCGTCTCGGACGTCGGGAAGAGCACGGGAGATGATAACACTCATCGAATACTCGATAAATGACTGCTTTATCTCGTGCTCCATATTTATGTTTACTATTTTCTGATTCGGAAATTCAATGCTTTCCGTACTTTCCTTGCGTGCCAATTTTTCTCTCCTTTTCGCATATTTTATTATGCCTTTGGTAAGAACGCATCTATACTCTTACTGCTGTCAGCGCGCTCTCGTATTTTTTCAGCTCCTCACACTTAGGAAGGAGACTGCCGGGGGTCTCTACCTTTGCGGCAGAGGCGGATGCGGCGGCGATCATAGCACTCTCCTCATCCCGTCCCTTTATATATCTTTCGGTACAGTAGACACCGAGATAAGTGTCTCCCGCTCCCGCAAATCCAAGGACCTTTATGTCCTTCGGAGTGTTTACGTAAATTGCCTTTTCCTTGGGAGAAGCAAGGACCGACCCATCCTCACCCAGGGTAAGCAGTACCTCGCAGCCGTAGCCGGCGGCGGTCTTCTTTGCGGCGGAGGCAGCCTCTGACAAGTTATTTATTTTAAGAGACAGAAAGCTCTCAAGCTCTCTTTTATTCGGCTTTATCAGATTTGGGACAGCCTTTATCCCCTCTCTCATTGCCTCTCCGTCACAGTCAAGAACCACCGTACTGCCCTTATCCTTTACCGCCTCTGTGAGAGTGCGGTAAAATGACACCGGAACTCCGGGAGGGATACTGCCGGACATGATAAACAGAGTTTCGCTGTCAGATAACTCCAGTGCTGCCCGGGTAAATTCTCTCAGCTCATCCTCGCTGACCGGACCGCCCCTGTCATTTGCCTCTGTCCCCGTTCCGTCGGTATCTATTATCTTTATATTCTCTCTCACACCGCAGGCAGTTTCAATAAAGCGGGAGGGAATGCCCTCTCTCTTCATTTCACTTTCAAGGAAAGCGCCTCCGCTGCCGCCGGAAAAGGAAAGGGACAGCGCATCTCCTCCTGCGGCAAGAATAGCTCTTGCGGCATTCATGCCCTTTGAGCCGGCACTTACCACCGTCTGTCTGACGGTCCTGTTGAGAGTCCCCACGGTAAAGCCGTCAAAATACATAGTTCTGTCAATGGCGGGGTTTACCGAAAGGGTAACTATTCTTTTTATCATCGCCTTAGATATCGAGGTTCACCGCATATTTTGCGTTTTCTTCGATAAACTTACGTCTTGGCTCTACCTTATCACCCATAAGAGTGGAGAAGATCTGATCGCAGGCGATAGCGTCCTCCATCTCTACCCTGAGGATAGTTCTGGTGGCGGGATTCATTGTAGTCTCGCGAAGCTGGCTGGGGTTCATCTCACCAAGACCTTTATATCTCTGGATAGCGGCACCCTGTCCAAGCTCCTCAAGGTAAACGTCTCTCTCCTCATCCGAGTAAGCATATCTTACCTTCTTACCCTTGTGTATCTTATAAAGGGGAGGTTGAGCAAGATATACGTGTCCGTCCTCTATCAGCTGACGCATGTGTCTGAACAGGAAGGTAAGCAGAAGTATACGGATATGTGCACCGTCAACGTCGGCATCCGCCATGAGAATAAGCTTACCGTATCTGAGCTTTGCTATATCGAAGTCCTCACCGATACCGCAGCCGAGAGCCTGGATTATCGGGATAAGGGAAATATTTGAATAAACCTTGTCAAGGCGGCTCTTTTCAACGTTGAGCACCTTACCGCGAAGAGGAAGAACTGCCTGGAAGCGGCTGTTTCTGCCATCCTTTGCGGAGCCTCCTGCGGAGTCACCCTCCACAAGGAACAGCTCTGTAAGCTCAACGCTCTTCTCCTGACAGTCTGCAAGCTTACCGGGGAGAGTAGAACCCTCAAGGGCATTCTTGCGGCGGGTCATCTCCTTGGCCTTTCTCGCCGCCTCACGGGCGCGGGCAGCCTCGGTAGCCTTCTCAATTATCGCTCTCGCCGAGGAGGGATTCTCTTCAAAGAACTCCTGGAGCTTTCTCGTTACCATTCCGTCAACGAAGGAACGGATCTCAGAGTTACCTAACTTATCCTTGGTCTGTCCCTCAAACTGCGGGTCGGGAAGCTTTACCGAGATGACCGCACAGATACCCTCACGGACGTCGTCACCGGTAAGATTCTTGTCAGCCTCCTTAAGAGCACCTATCTTGCGGGCATACTCGTTTATTACCTTGGTAAGCGCATTCTTAAAGCCTACCTCGTGAGTACCGCCGCCGGGTGTAATTATATTGTTTGCAAAGGTCTGAAGAGTCTCGTTATAGCTGTCGTTATACTGGATAGCGACCTCTGCGATATTATCGTCCTTTTCATCCCTGATGTAGATAACACCGGGGTGAATGGGCTCTACATGCTTTTCTCCGTTGAGGTATTCAACGAAGGAGACTATACCGCCCTCGTAGAGAAGATCGTCCTCGATGACCTCCTCTCCTCTCTCATCACGGAGAACTATCTCTATTCCCGCGTTGAGGAAGGCTTGCTCACGCATACGCTTGAGAAGGGTATCATAATCAAAGTTCAGCTCCTCGAATATCTCAGAGTCAGGCATAAAGCGAACGTAAAGACCGCTGGGATCCCCCGTCTCACCCTCGTCACTGAAGGGTCTGACGGTCTTACCTCTCTCAAAGCGGACAGTAGCACGTCTGCCGTCGTGAACGTTATCAACCTCTACCCATTCGGAAAGAGCGTTAACTACCGAAGCACCGACACCGTGAAGACCGCCGGATATCTTGTATCCGCCGCCGCCGAATTTACCGCCGGCGTGAAGCACGGTGTAAACTACCTCAAGGGTGGAAATACCCATCTTGGGGTGGATACCGCCGGGAATTCCTCGGCCGTTGTCGCGAACGGAACAGCTTCCGTCAGGATGCAGGGTAATAATTATCTTGGAGCACCAGCCTGCAAGAGCCTCGTCAATGGAGTTATCGACTATCTCGTATACAAGGTGATGCAGTCCCCTCACAGAGGTGGAACCAATGTACATACCCGGGCGCTTACGCACCGCTTCAAGTCCTTCGAGAACTTGTATCTGTTCAGCTTCGTAGGAGTTATTAGTCTGCATTATAGGTCCATTCCTTTTCTAATATTTTCTCTCTTATATAAAAAACTTACTTGATCCGTCCGAGAACCGATTTTGAGGACAGCTGGATTATTGACACCCGGCTTCTGTCCTTCCTGTCCCTGCCCTGTCTGACTCTCTCTGTCTTCCCCGGGGGGACGTCTCTCATATCTCTGTAGATGAGAAAGGATTTCGGGATCTCCTCTTTTACGTTTTCAGTTCTTCCCTTTTTCTCCATATCTCTGAGATATTTTCTCGTCTCGGAGGAGACTGTGGCGGTATCCATATCGAAGATGCCGATCACGTCTCTTTCTCTTACCGTTCTGTTGTTACCGATGTGCAGGTAAATGGAACGGTTGTTTTCCCTGTCTTTCATTTTAAGCTTCACCGTTATCGGAAGAGGAATATCTTCCGTTTTCCACTTTTATTATCTTCATATCGCCGCCCCTGAAAAACTCGGGCTCGCATGAGGTTATTATGATCTGTCTAACTCCGTCAAAACGGCTGAGGATAAATGCACGGCGGCTCTCGTCAAGCTCGCTCATCACGTCGTCGAAAAGATATACCGGAGACTCCCCTGAAATGCTCTCCGATATCTCACCCTCAGACAGCTTCATTGAAAGGGCGATAGATCTGTCCTGCCCCTGGGATGCATAAAGCCGTGCTTCCTTTGAGTCAAGCTCTATCATAATATCGTCACGGTGTATCCCCCAAAGAGTGGTTCCTGCGGCTATCTCTCTGTCAGATGACCCGGTATAAAGTTCAAAATACTTTTCTCTTACCGCCGCCTCGTCGTGAGGGTCGGTGTCACCGCCGGCACTGGTGCGGAAGAAAAGCTCCGGGTTTTCTTTTCCCCCGGTCATAAGACGGAAGTTCTCCTTTACCAGCTCTGAGAGTCTGTCGGTGTATTCAGCTCTTGTCACCGTTATATATGCGGCGCACTCGGACAGCTGCTCAGCCCACAGCTCGCCCGTCATATCAAAGACCCGTCTGTCCTCTCTTGCGTCCTTAAGCAGCTTGTTTCTCTCGGACAAGAGTGCGTGAAAACGCTGGAGGTTTTTCAGATATACCGGCTTCAGCTGAGAAAGCGCGATATCAAGGAAGGCTCTTCTCTCCCCCGGACCCCCCTTGACCAAAGCAAGGTGCTCTGGGCAGAACAGGACCGCACGGAAGGTTCCGAGCATATCTCCTATTTTTCTTTCAACGGTTCCGTTTTTCTTTGCAGTCCGCTTTACCGAGTTTCTGCCTTCGTCAGAAATATACTCAAAGGACATTACGTCCTCACGTCTCTTAAGACTTGACTGCATTGTAAGCCGTATCCCGCCGTAATTCTCGCCGAAGGGTATCAGCTCTCTGTCACTTTTTGCACGGAAGCTCTTGCCCCCCGCAAAAATATACACCGCCTCAAGGGCGTTGGTCTTGCCCTGTGCGTTGTCCCCGATAAGCACGTTGACCCCGGGGGAAAAATCTATATCTGCCTGTCCTATATTTCTGAAGCCAAAGACCTCAAGCCGTTTAGCTATCATCTCTTATTTTATGCCTGCTCCTTCATTCTGAGAGGAAGCACGAAATACAGGAACTTATCGTCTTCTTTGGGATTGATGGGGGAGAAGGCCATAGGCATAAGAGGAGAATTAAGTCTCATCTCAACGTCCTCATCGCCGCAGGCTCTGAATGCGTCAAGGAGATAACGGCAGTTAAAGCCGATATCAAGATCGTCGCCTCTGTGGAATATAGCTATCTCATCCTTAACGCTTCCGGTCACGGAATCGGAAGTTATGGTAAGCACGTTTCCGGAGAAGGAGAACTTTACGTAGCTGCGGACAGAGCCTGCTATCTTCTCCTCTGTTACAAGAGAAGCTCTCTCAAGTGCTTCAACTATATCAACGGTGTTTACAGTTGCCGTTATCTTTGCTTCGGTGGGAATAAACTTCTCGTAATCGAGATATTCCTGATCTATCATTCTTGAGAAAAGAACGGTCTCGCTGAGCTTGAAGATTATATGCTTTCTCGTCAGCTCAAGAAGAACGGTATTCTCGCTGTCAGAGAGCATTTTAACAAGCTCGGTGGCAGTCTTTACCGGAACGATGAACTTGAAGTTGATCTCACCCTCGTTTTTATTCTGAAGCTCGCAGACCTTGTCGCACATAGCGAACTTATATCCGTCACAGCCGATGATCTTGATGGTATTGCCGACTATCTCAAAATAAACACCGTTAAGTGCGGGGGTGGGATTTCCTGCCTCAACTGCGAAGAGCACGCGGCTTATAAGGTTCTTAAGATCCTTTTCCTTGATGAAAAAGCCTCTGTCGCCGTTAAGCACGGGAAGACCGGGGAAGCTGCTGCCGTCAAGTGCGTGAAGACGGAACATACTTCTGCCGCCGGTAACAGTTACCATATTCTTATCGTCTACCTTAAGGTCTATCTCCTCCCCCGGCATGGTGCGTACTATGCCGAGAAGCTTCTGGGCGCTGATTATGTAGCTGCCGCCCTCGCTGACCTCTGCTTCGATAACTGCTCTGACACCCTTTTCCATATCGTAAGCATTCATTGTAACGGTAGTGTTGCCGGTCTCAGCGGTAATTAAAATACCCTCGGTTACCATAGAAACGCTCTTTGAGGTTACTGCGATCATAAGACGGGATATCGCATCTGTTAAAGACTTTTTGTTAAAGGTTATTTTCATTTTCGGCACGTCCTTTTCGTAATTTTGCTTTTCTTCTTGAATACTGTCACACACTCTCTATTTTATATATCTTTATTCTTAAACAGTAGTAGTATCAGTAGTGTGTGTGGAAAATGTGGAAAGTCTGTTTTTGCCTTTAGCTAAAGGAAAATTCTGCTTGACTGACTTGGAAAAACTGTAGAGATCACTATCGGGTCCCGGTGGAAAATAAGGGAAAACTTTTATTTTTCTTTGTACTTTAAGATAAAACAATGTCAAAAAAGGAAAAACTCGGGAAAATATATAGGAAAGACGGTGGAGAAAAAGGTGGAAAGATGTATTTTTTTTATGCAGGCTTAATGCATAAGATGAATAATAAACCGTTCTGCAGATCTTTTCCACCTGTGCTGTGTAAAAGTAAAACAGGTAAAAACCCCATATTTTGGCTGTAAAACAAGTAAAAAAACGAGATATCCACAGAGTTTTCCACCTGCTGTGGAAAACTTTATTAAGGTTTTAATTATTCACTCAGACAGAAAAATTATCTTAGCTCCTTTTTCAGCTCGCTTATCTCAAGCTCGGTGGAGGGATTTTCTCTTATTTCCTTTTCTATAACGTCGATGGAGGACATAATAGTGGTGTGATCTCTGTCATCAAAGAATTTTGCAATGTTTGAAAGAGGAATATCAGTCATTGCCTTGACTAAATATATCGATATATGTCTTGCTCTTGCTTTGTCCTTCTGTCTGCCTCTGCCCTTTATATCCTCGATTGAGATACCGTATTTATTTGATACGACGGACAGTATCTTGTCAATGGTTATATGCACCGGTTCTGTTCCGGACACAAGCTCGGCTATTGCCTCTCTTGCGGTATCTATTGTAATAGGCACACCGGAGAGAAAACTCTTTGCTCCCATCTTCTTGATAACTCCTTCGATCTGACGGATGTTGTCCTGGAGCTTATCGGCAAGATAGGTCAGTACGTCGTTGGGTACCTCAAAACCGCTGCCGGCGGCCTTTGCCTTAAGAATAGCTATTCTCAGTTCAAAGTCAGGCGGCTGTACGTCAACGATCAGACCCCACTCAAACCTGGTTCTGAGTCTGTCCTCAAGAGTCTTGATGTCTCTGGGGGGACGGTCGGAGGTGAGGATTATCTGCTTGTTTGCATCGTGAAGAGTGTTGAAGGTGTGGAAAAACTCCTCCTGCAGTGTTACCTTTCCGGCGATAAACTGAATATCGTCAACCAAAAGCACGTCTGCTGAGCGGTATTTCTCTCTGAATGCCGCTGTCTCCTTCTTTGCAAATGCTTCGATAAGCTGATTTATCAGCTCCTCACTCTTGACGTAAACGATATTCATCTCAGGGTGCTTTGAGATTATCTCGTTTGTGATCGCGTAGAGAAGGTGAGTCTTGCCGAGACCGCTGGGACCGTAGATAAACAGCGGATTATATGCGGTTGCGGGGTTTTCCGCTACTGCTATACTTGCGGCGTGGGCAAATTTATTTGAGTTACCCACGATAAAGTTATCGAAGGTATATGCTTTGTTATAAAAATTGGTGGTAAGAGGGGCTTTGTTTCCCGGTACCGTTGAGTAGTAGAGAGGGTCGCTACCGTCTGTCCTGCTTCCCGACTCCGGTTCTTCTTTTATTATGTCGGGAGCGTTGGTCTCAGGAGAGAGCTGCTCGTAATTGTCCGGCACGCCGCCCTTCTCCTCTGAGAATATGTATACTGTAACGGGAAAACCGAGGACCTCGGCAAATTTATCCTCAAGAAGAGTGCGGTAGCGCTTTCTTGCAATATCGCATTTGAACTCGCTTTTTCCTACCAGTACCGCAAATCTGTCGTCAAGATGAGAGAGTCTCATCTCCCCGAACCAGAGGTTGACCGAGCTGTGGGTCATTTCATTTTTGAAAAGATCTATAACCAGTGAAAATATTGATCCGATATCTGCGTCTGATGTCATAGCGGCTTCCTTTCTCTTTAAGTCTTAATTTTTATTACCTTCAAGGGTTGCTATCTATAATTTGTACTGTTCTTAAAAAAGGGCATAGTTATCCCAATTATATATATAATATATTATAACATATTCTTATATATAATACAATATTAATTTATAAAAAGAGACAAATAAAAAACCGGGATAAGGAAAAAGGATATTGACAAAAGACGGTAGAAAAGTATATAATGTACTATGAATTTTTGTTTTGGAAAAGAAATAAAATTTTTACGAAAGGAAGAGCTTTACCTATGGACAAAAAGATCGACTTGAACGGTATCAAAAACGGTGCGGAAAAAATTTATAAAAAGCTGTTCTGTAAGCTGCCGAAGGATGTGAAAAAAGCCTGTAAGGCTCTGTCCGACGAGATAAATATAATCAAGGAGAGAGACCCTGCGGCAAGATCCTCGCTTGAGGTGCTGTTTCTTTACTCCGGGCTTCACGCACTCCTTTGCTACAGGCTTTCAAACGCTCTTTACAAAAAGAAAAAATATACCGCTGCCCGCGCTGTCAGCCAGGCGGCAAGGTTTTTGACCGGCATTGAGATACACCCGGGTGCCACCATCGGCCGCGGACTTTTTATAGACCACGGATCGGGAGTAGTCATCGGTGAGACCGCAGAGATAGGTGACAACTGCACTATCTATCAGGGCGTTACTCTCGGCGGTACCGGTAAGGACGTGGGCAAGAGACACCCCACTCTCGGTGATAACGTAATGGTTGGTTCAGGTGCCAAGATCCTCGGTCCCTTTAAGGTGGGGAACAATTCCAAGATCGCCGCAAATGCGGTAGTTCTTGAGGCTGTGCCGGAGGACAGCACCGCTGTGGGGATTCCCGCAAAGGTAGTAAAGAGAAAGGGCGCAAAGGTAAATGACTGCGACCTTGACCAGGTACACATTCCCGACCCTGTTGCACAGGAGATCTGCAAGCTCCGCCAGGAGATAATCCGCCTTGAAAAGCGTATAGGCGAGCTTGAAACGAAATAAAGGACAGACAGAAATGAGAATATATAACACACAGACAAGAAAAGTAGAAGAATTTGTTCCGAACGAGCCCGGCAAGGTAAAGATGTATACCTGCGGACCTACCGTTTACCATTTTGCACATATCGGTAATCTCCGCAGCTATATTGAAGAGGATGTGCTTGAAAAGTATCTCCGCCGTCACTATGACGTTACCCGTGTAATGAATATTACCGACGTAGGCCATCTTTCAAGTGATGCGGATACCGGTGAGGATAAGATGCTCAAAGGGGCAAAGCGCGAGAAAAAAACGGTAATGGAGATAGCAAAATTCTATACCGATGCATTTTTCTCAGACTGTGCCGCTCTTAATATCAAGCGTCCCGACGTTGTAGAGCCAGCCACCGGCTGTATTCCCGAGTTTATCGAGATGGTTGAAAAGCTCATCTCGGAGGGTTACGCATATATCGCAGGCGGAAACGTGTATTTTGATACTTCTCGCCTTTCCGATTACTATGTTCTCTCAAACCACGAGGCAGAGGACCTTGAGGTAGGAGTACGTGAGGGCGTTGAGGCAGACGACAATAAGAAAAACAAGACCGACTTCGTTCTCTGGTTTACCAAGTCAAAGTTTGACGATCAGGAACTTAAATGGGAATCCCCCTGGGGTATCGGTTATCCCGGCTGGCACATTGAGTGCTCCGCTATCTGTATAAAGAATCTGGGTGAGAAGCTGGATATCCACTGCGGCGGTGTTGACAATATATTCCCTCACCACACCAATGAGATCGCTCAGAGCGAGGCTTATCTCGGACATAAATGGTGTAATTATTGGTTTCACATACATCATCTCAATACCGCAAACGGTAAGATGTCAAAGTCAAAGGGTGAGTTTTTAACTGTATCTCTTCTTCGTGAGAAGGGTTATGACCCTCTGGTATACAGATTTTTCTGTCTCCAGTCCCATTACCGCAAGTCACTGGCATTCTCATACGAGGCACTGGATAACGCGAAAATTGCCTATGAAAAGCTGGTCAGCCGTATTGCCTCTCTTAAGTCAGAGGGCGAGTCAGACAGCGAAAAGGTAAAAGAGCTGGTCAAGTCCTTTGAGGCGGCTCTTGATAACGACTTAAATACTTCTCTTGCGATCACCGCCGTTTATGACGTTCTTAAGTCTGATGCATCTGACGCAGATAAGCTGGCGGCTATCGCCGATATGGACACCGTTCTTTCCCTCGGTCTTATCGAGGCGGCAAAGGCGGTAAATGAAAAGGCTGAAGCTCCTGCGGCTGAGGGCGAACTTGCCGGTTGGATCGAAGAAATGATAGAGAAGCGCGCTGCGGCAAAGAAGGAAAAGAATTACGCCGAGGCAGACAGAATAAGAGCAGAGCTCCTTGAAAAGGGCATCACTTTGATCGACACCAAGGAAGGCACAAAATACGAGATCAAATAAGAATAAAAATATCCCGACGATAGGCGGGTGTCCGTAAAACAGTTTAAGCCCAGCTGCATTTTGCAGCTGGGCTTTCATCATTGTTCGCACTACATGGCAATTTGCTACGTATAGAAGTGCGCACTTGTGCTCCTGTGGCTTCTCGATAATTTGGCATTTACCGCTTACCTGTTTGTATAAAATGAATCAGTTCTTCAACATCGTCGAAGTCATCGTAATCTCCAACAATTCCCTGACGATGGTAAATAACACCGTTCTTTTCATTTTCTTCAAGACAGTTCAACAAAGCTTCGATACCATACCTTTTGGCAAATAGGGTAAACCCATAAGGTTTGATTTTTGCAAGCAGACCTTTCTTACAATCTATTTCACAAAGACAGCAATTTTCTATATTCCTTTCAATGGAACACTTTCTATTCTCGCACCACTTTTTATCGGGGCAATCGCCTGAATTACAACCACGACAATGTTCGTTTTCAGAGCATAAACAGCACGCCAGTCCGCAACGGGCAATTCCAAGTTCTCTTTTCATACGATTATCCTCCAAATTCACGCATATCTGTCTGTTTGTATACTATCACAGGAACTCTCATTCTACAAAAGCAGGCACAACAGACAGCTAAATAACTGTTCCTGTTAACTGTTTTATGAATACCTGCCTATTGGGCGGATCTTTTATTCTTTTATACTATACTTTATTCCCTGCATGGAATCGCGCGCGGCGAGGAGCTTGTCTATCTCATTCATTACGACCAGCTTTTTCAGCGTCCATTCGGGGGCAAGCAATGACGCGCGGTCGCCGTCACCGGTTATTCTGCCTATGACGGTCTCGGGCGGCAGAAGCTCGAGCTGATCGGCGGTTATACGCACGTACTCTTCAAGCGAGAGCATGGGCACCTCTCCCCTCTCCCAAAGGCGGGCTATTGCCGTACCGCGGCTGATATAGAGCATGTGGATCTTTACCATCATCGGCTTAAGATCCGCAATAATGCGCGCGGTATCGAGCATCATTGCTGCGTTCTCCCCCGGCAGACCGTTGATCAGATGAACACATACATTCAGACCCTTCAGGGCATCCATCGCACGGGCAAAGCAAGCAAAATCATGACCGCGATTTATTCGGACGGCGGTAACATCGTGCACGCTTTGGAGTCCCAGCTCAACGACAAGAAATGTACGACGGTCAAGCTCTCGCAGATATTCTACGATCGCGGGCGTAAGTGCATCCGCACGGGTGGCAACTGCAAGCCCGACAACATCGGGAAAAGAAAGCGCTTCTTCATAGAGCTCACGCAATCTTTCTATAGGCGCATAGGTATTCGTGCCCTCGTTGAAATATACGATAGAGGCACTTCCCGGCCATTTTTTGCTTTCGACCTCGCGGCGCTCGTAAAACTGCTCGTCAAGCGGGCGCGGGGGATGGGCACCGACTGTCGGATGAGTGCAGTAAATGCACCCGCCGTGACCCGAGATGCCGTCGATATTCGGGCAGGAAAAACCCGCGTCAAGGGTGATCCGAGCGCACTTACGCCCGAATCTTTGACGCAGGTAATAGTCAAACGTATGATACCGCTTATTGGTGTCTGAATAAGGGAACGGATTGACCTTTCCTTTAGCCATTACTTAATAAGAGCGGCGCTGTCGGGTTCGACGTAGAGGGTCGCATCCTTGTGCATTCTCATTGCGGT